>JADIMG010000100.1 GCA_017694875.1 Candidatus Gallipaludibacter merdavium | reverse complement strand
CTTTTCCATTTCCTGTTATTTCTTGCCGTAAAGAACCGGGTTAAGCTCCGGGTCATTATACATCTTCATTTGTTTGTACACTTTCATATATTTCCTGCCGTTGGCAATGTCGTCCAGCAATTCCTCAATGGCAGTCGAAAGGTCTTTCTGTTGTTCCAGCAGAATTTCCAGTTTCTTTTGGCATTGCTGCTGGTGGGTTTCGTCTGTGTCCGTACGTTCTGTTTCCTGTTTCATGTGATAAATCTTGAGGTGGAGGATAGACAGACGGTCAAAAGCCCATGCCGGACTTTCTGTGTTTATTTTGGCGTTTGGCAATATCTTTACGTCTTTATACAAATCGAGGAAATAGCTGTCAATCAGCTCCACAAGGTCGGTTCTGTCCTGATTGGATTTGTCAATGCGGCGTTTGATGGCCAGTGCTTTCACTGGGTCTATGTTGGGGTCACGGATGATGTCTTCCAAATGCCATTGTACGGTGTCAATCCAGTTTTTCAGATAGAGGTAAAACTCGATGGATTTCTCTGGATAAGGGTTATTGATAGGTTGGTCGATGAAATCGGTCTTATGATAATCGACCACCGCCTGTTGAAAAATCTGATTGCTTTTCTCTGTGAAATTCATATAGTTGTCTTTTTAGTTTTTATGCAATTGTCGGTAAGCACGCTCAAATACATCCCGTTCAAAGCCTCTTCCTTGTGCAAAACGGTATAATTTCCCTTGCTTGTCGTATTCATCGTTATATTTCAATCCTTTCAGCTTGCTGGAGAGCAGATGGATTAATGCCTCTTCGTAGTCAGCGTCATCAATCATGTTCATGCCTTCTTGGATGGAAGAGTCATTCAATCCTTTCAAACGGAGGTGGTATCCCATCTTGTTTTTCCCCCATTTGTTATACCGGAATTTATCGGAAATAAATGCCCTGCAATAGCGTGTTTCATCGATGAAACCGTTTTCTTGAAGGTATGCAATGATATCTTCACTTTGAGGGGATGTAGCTCCCCACACAGCAAGCTTTTCCTGCACTTCTGTGATACAATGTTCGGCAAGCGAGCAGTAGGCCGCTGCTTTCTGGAGCAGTTGTCCGTAATCGGCTGTGTGTTTTTCCTTCATCTGACTAATAGTGTCATTAGGCAAAGGTAAACGATTTCATGTAATCATCAAAACTTTACTGCCATAATCATGCGGTCATTCTGGCTGATGTCTTTTCGGAGAGTCGGTTGTAGGGTGCTCTCCTGTTTTATCATGTTTAGGGTTTCCTGCCCAAACTGACGGTTGATTTCAAAATAAAGTTGTCCGCCGGGCTTCAGTGCAGTGGAAGCGAAACGGGTTATGGCACGATAGAACAGCAAGGGGTCATCTCCGGGAACAAAAAGTGCCAGATGTGGTTCAAAGTCCAGAACATTGCAGTGCATCTGTTTTTTCTCAGAAGGTGTAATATAAGGCGGGTTGCTTACAATGATATCATATATTTCCTGTTGGGAAGGGATTTGGAGTATATCCTGCTGACGGAAATCAACTTTTATCCCGTTTTCATCGGCATTTTTTCGTGCCAAATCCAAAGCTTCGTTTGAAATATCAATGGCTTCAACCGACCATAATGGGCGGTTCTGGGCTAAAGCCAAAGCGATGCAACCGCTTCCTGTGCCCATATCCAAGACACGGCTGGGATGCATGTCATTCTCTGAAAGAATCCATTCCACCAGTTCTTCCGTTTCTGGACGGGGAATGAGTACGGCTGGTGATACATGCAAATCCATGCCATAAAAGGGGGCTGTACCCAAAATATATTGCAATGGCTCACCGTTATGCAAACGCATGGCGATTGCTTCTACTCGCTGATGTACAGATTCACTCAATACGGAGTTGCGCTCCATAAGCAGGTGGGTTCTGTCTGTATGGAGAAGGTGTTCCAATACGCAGTCGGTGATGTTGTTTATTTCTCTTGTATCATGTAAGCCCCGAAGCGACTGGCGCATGATGTTTCTTGACTTTTCCATAAGTTTTGTCGAAAGATACAAGCAAAGATAAGACTTGGAACGGAGAAGCACAAATGGTTCATATATCAGATGTTTATGTGAATGGCAAAAGCTAATAGGTTAAATCTCTTGTTTCATTGTATGGTATTTTTTTGTTAGTTTTACGCCCAAATACCAAAAAATGGATGGCATTACATGAAAATGTATATTTTTTAAATCGGTAATTTTGTTGAATAAGCTATATCCGTGGAAAATACAGAAAGAAAACGTTCATTTACCAGTTCTCTTTTAACGGTCTTCAAATCATTAGGACGGTTAGGATTTTTTGTGTCCTTGCTGGGAGCCTGCAATGTGACGGATCTGCCTTCTGAGCAAAGTCAGAAACAGATTACTGATTTGTGCGATAAGGGTGATATGTATCTAAAAAAGGGAAACTTTGATTCTGCTTTACTTTATTTGGATTCTGCTGATCAGTTACTTCCTTTTCGTACAGATCCCTATTTGCGCACTCGGCTGTATGCCAGTTATGCATTGTTTTGGCATGAGTACAAGGAATATGAAACAGCTATAGCATATCATAATAAAGCGTATAAGGTTTATCGTTCCATTCCCGATTGGAAAAATGCCGCTATGTGTATGGTTGCTGTGGGTAATGAGTTTCTGACTCACAATCAATACGATAAGGCAAAAAGTGCTTTTGACAGGGCGTCGGAGGTGGGCAAAGCAGATGAAGGCGTGAAACATTTTGTTAGTCATGGATTAGGATTGTTGTATGCATATCAGGGGAATCATGTAGCTGCTATGCCTTATTTACAGGAAAGTTTGACTTCTCCTTATACGAGTGTAGTAAAAAGTGAGGCTTTGTTGGAATTAGGCCAATTTTTCTTCGAACAGGAGAAGTTCGATTCGGCACAATATTATTTATTGGAACTTTTTCATTATCCCTCTCATATCAGGCAAAGGGCAGTTTCTCATGATTTGTTGTACAAAATAGCTTGTCTTCAGAAAGATTCTGCTGCAATGGGAACTTATGGAAGTCTTTACATTACGAATATGGATACTTTGATGGGTTTGGAAAACGATTTATATGGTCATAAAGTGATTATGAATGATGTCGTACATACTCATCGACATGCAAATATGTTACAGACTATCCGTAGTTCATATTATGTGATAGTACTTTTAGTGGCTGTGGGAATTCTTGGGATATGTCTGTGGGTTTATTTTTATCAGAAACATAAAAAGCGTGCAAAGATATTGCTGTATCAACATGCTGCGTTGAATAATTCATTGGAAAAGCTGCACGAGGAACAGGCAGAACAATCTCTAGCAAGTACCAGGAAAACGGAGATGGTAGAAGAGTTGTTGGCAGAATTACGGCAGAGACCTGATTTATTGATATACATCAAGTGGAAGAATTGGAAACGTTGCGTTGAGTTTATCAATAAAATGCTGTATTTGTTTTTTGAACGTTTGCATGCTCAATATCCTGATTTGTCAGAGCAAGACCAGCGTTTATGTTTGTTGGTCTTGTTTGACTTTAGGGCAAAGAAGATGGCAGAATGGTTGTACCTTTCTGAGAGCAGTATTGGAAAAACCAAATATCGTGTAGCGCAGAAATTGGGATGTACATCGGGTGAATTGAGGAATAAATTACTTGATTTAATAATATAAGATCTATCGGTTGGTTATGAATACATTAAAACACATGGTTTACTTGTTTGCTGTTGTTTTTTTCTTCTGTTCATGTGGTGAATTTCGTGAAAAACGTTATGAAAAGGATAATCTGCGTATTCGGGAATTATTGGATTTAGGAACAGAATATAAGAAAAAATCATATAATGATTCTGCAATGATTTGTCTCTCAGAAGCCTATGAGTTGGTGAATCCAATGACAGACAAGGAAATGTTGGGTGACCTTTATATGGACATCGGATATTTATACGTACAAGGTACTACCAATGATCAAGCAATAAAATATTTTAAAAAGGCTGCAAGTGAGTATGCTGGGTTAGAAAATAAAAGGAAAGCTGTAGCTGCTTTAATACGTGTTGCGAGGAGTTCGCAAGTAGCAGAAGGAGCTAATGCCCCTGTTATGACGTATTTTAGAGAAGCACTTGCTCTGGCGCAGGAAAATGATACTCTAATTGGGAATGTTTGCCAGTATATGGGAGTTCATTATTATAGAAAAGGAATGGCTGATAGTGCGCTATATTATCTGGAAAGGAGTGTGCATTATCCATATATCTCAACTGGCATGTCTGTAAGGTTATTGTTTTTGGGAATTGTGTATTTTGAGATGTTCAATGAGTTGGATTCTGCAGAATATTGTATCAACAAGGCCTTAGAATATCCAACAGGTCTTCGTCAGCGTAGTGGGTGTCATACCATGTTACATCAGATAGCAGAAGCAAGAGGTGATTCGGCTGAGATTTTCCGTCGTGCTGCAGTATATGTTCTTTATCAAGACTCGATACTGCAGCTCGAACAAAATATAGGGCAGCAATTGGTGAATATGAATGAAAAATTGGAAGAAGAGGAGAATAGAGCAACATTTGAAAGGAAAAATCTTGTTTTGCTGATTGCTCTTTGTGTTGGTTTGTTGATTATAGTGTTTTTGTGGTTAGTGCATTGGTGGCAAGCAAGACATCGCGAACGGAGAACGCAACTGCAGCAGACTAACCAATCATTGCTTGTGGAGCTTGATAAGGAAAAATTAGCTGCACGAAAGACTTGGGAAGAGGAA
>JADIMG010000001.1 GCA_017694875.1 Candidatus Gallipaludibacter merdavium | reverse complement strand
CCTTCTCTCATAATCAGATTCCCTTTATTATCCAAGAAAGAGATTCCATTTTTACCGACAATTACCGTAAGTTCACTTGAACGATAGATAGTAGCCGTATCATTGGAAGTTACATTCACCTTTACCTTTTCTGGCTCGGCTGTAACCACAAGGGATTTCTTGTTGAATACGGTACCATTCTCTTTTACTATCCTAACCGTTCTTGGCGTATAAAACTCTATTTTTTGAGCAAATAAGGTTTGATAAGAGATCAACATTAGCAGACAAAATAACGCTTGTTTCATAATTAAATCAGATTACATTTAAATTAAGTATTACTTAGATTTTTAATCAATTGAATAAAGCCTCTCACCAATATATCTCTACGATAAGAGGCTTTGTTCTTTATTTTAGATCCGGTTCAGCTATAGTCTCACCTGCAAGCCCATTCGCAAAACCGGCATAAGCAGGTTTACGTTGATATTGAAGATTCCATAGCCCGATAGGTTGATTTGCTCTCCAGCCCGATTCCACCGGACTATCAGTACTACACCATTGTGTTATACCATATTGTTGTTCTACAGGTATTATCTCCAAATATTTACTAACTATAAATTGATAAAAATCAGCCATAGCCAGATGCTGGACAAATGTTAAACATTCCGTTTTTATATTATTGGAATTAGGAATCTTATTTTCCTCTGGAGCACCATCATCAATTAGTCCCATATCCAACTCAGAAATCTTAACTAATTTACCAGTCTTAGCCAACAATTCAAACATTTGCACAACATGTCTTTCTTGGTCTCTCTGGTATTCATCATTCATATTACATGAAATATGCATCTGCGTACCTATTCCGTCAATTTGTGTAACTCCATCAGCCTCCCATTTTTCAATCCATTTAATCAGGCTCTTCAATTTGTGGTTATCATCCCAAGTCGATTCCAAATTATAATCGTTGATAAATAATTTTAGGTCGTTAGGATTTCCGCCGGTTTCAGCAAAATGTTTACGTGCTAATTTAACAACAGTGCGTACATAATCAACATCTCCCAAATAATCCTGCCAATAGAAATTCGACTTTTTATCATTTTCAGAAACAGTATTTCTTGTAGCTGATTGTAAATCGAAGAATCCATCACCGTCTATATCGGTTCCCGACAATGGTTCATTGACAGCATCCCACGCAGTAACATATCCTCCACAGGCCTGCATCATACCTCCAATCCATGTATCCATCGCTTGAATGAGAATTTCTTTCTTTTCTTCCATCGAAGAACCTTCGTTCGTTCCACCTTCTACAATTTCTTCTCTTTCAAACACGATATCATCAAAATAGAATGTATTTTCTTCTTTGCAATCGGCAAGGTTCCAAGCAATTGTTTTCATACCGTTCGTTCCAGCCTGATCGGCACTGATTGTCATTGTTCTTTCAAAAGTTTGCCAACTCGTTGTAAAACTAATGCCGGCACCTCCATCCCAGTGGATGTATTCAGTCGGATTACCTTGACTTTGAGTACCAATATTAGGAGTATCTTTATCCGCTCTGTATTTAAAGGAAAGATGTACCTTATCTCCAGCCTTAAGCACTTGATTCGATGTCAAAAAGAATTGTGTATCCCATCCATTCACCTGATTCGCCGGGGATTCAATAATAAAAGCATGTCCTTTTCCATCAGATCCGGTTCCAGCCTCACCAATGATAGGCTTGCCATAGGTACCCGCTCCCTGTTTTCTATAGTTATCAGTCTTCTCTCCTTCAGCATCTCCATTTTCAATTAAAGATACATATTTCTTTTCACCGACTCCACCTTTCTGAGAGACTCGAACAGATGCAATCTGAAGTGTACCTGCAAAACTTCCACTTTGCATTAACATAAATGTATTGTCTGTCTGTATATTGTCTACTTGTATGGCAATTTCCTGCTCACCTTCCTCAAAGGCAATGTTTTGTTCAACAGCAGGCTTTCCCCAATTAGTAAACAACACTTTTGCACTTCCGGCACCAGAACTTTTCATCTTAATATATGCCATATAATTATCTCCAATAGTAGTCTTTATCTCATCAGCAATGATGGTCTCGACTCCCCATACCTCCTTTACAGACGGGTTTTTAATAACAAGGTAGCCATCTGTAATAGATACTGGTTCGGATTCCGGTTGGTGCCATATATACTTATCAGTTACTACAGAATAATCAATATTATAAATCTGAACAGGCAATGTTTCTCCCTCTTGTAAAACAAGTCCATTAAGATAAGTATTATTCTGTTGAGAATGCCAAGCCAAGGTATGTCCATACAATGTCAATCCGGCAGATTTAGCCGTTTTAATTAACTTCTCCACTGTACTGAAATCCATAGAGCCATCGTCACGCACACATGAAGAGTATTTCATACAATTACCTGCAGTAATTTCGTTGAAATTATTCTTTGCGATTTCATATTGGGCTCCTTTAGAATTAAAATCTCCAGCTACAATTGCCAAGCCCAACTTGAAATCAGGATACTTAGCCCTGTCTACATAGGATTTTAACACATCATAATTATTCAAATACTCATATTGTATCAAACTCTCTGGTTTTTCAACCGAGTAACTTAACAACGTTTCATCAGTGCATGCACTGACACCTATTGTCAAGATTATACCAGCTATAATTTTATGATATTGTTTCATAAGATATTCATTTAGTATCAACCATTATTTTTTTTACATGCATACGCTCCAATAACACATCCCGTAAAGCCACCAACAGTTCCAGTACTGAGCATGGTCGCATTGATTGGATAGCGTAAACTTATCCAATCGTCATCACCTGCATATCTATAATAGAAGTTATAAGTACCATCCTTAGCATCCATTTCAACCCTCAACTGAACCCATTTATCTTGCTTATCGACAGGGATATTATCAAGATATGCGTTTTTTACCTGATTTTTAGAGCGAGCCTTAACCATCATTACCTGGTTTCCGTCAGCATCAATCGTTTTTCCTAAAATGATATTGGATTGTTCATCCTGATAAACCGCCAATCCAGCAAAATCATTACGAGATTTTGGAATAAATGAAAGCATTGTTTCAGTAACAAACTGACTGCTCGTCTGTCTGCGTCCGATAAAAGCCGGAGATTTTCTCTCTG
The DNA here is from genome assembly GCA_017694875.1 of Candidatus Gallipaludibacter merdavium. Lineage (GTDB taxonomy): Bacteria > Bacteroidota > Bacteroidia > Bacteroidales > Paludibacteraceae > Gallipaludibacter > Gallipaludibacter merdavium. The sequence goes on along the minus strand of JADIMG010000001.1, from coordinate 11,043 downwards.
TAATCTCTACATCTTTCGGAGTAATTACAAGGCCATTGTCTGTAATGGTATAAAACTGATCCGGTATACGGATAAATAAAGCCTGTTCAGACAATTTATTATCACTCCAAAGTGATGAAGGTGCATAGAAATCGATATAAGGCTGAGTATTCGATGCGCTCAACATTTTTTGTTCTTCAGAAAGTGGCACCTGCACCGGCAGGACCTTCCCTGATTCCAAAATGACAGGCTGATCATTTTCTTCATCCCATTTTACCGGCAACATAAAAGTTTCGCGTCCACAATTTGAATGTCCCGACTTATATTCTCTTACTCCCAAAAAGACAGCAAACATTTCACCATTTTCTGTTTCAACAATATCTGCATGTCCGGTACTATTTACTGCATTTTCTCTATTATAATCTATATCTCGCTGTGTAAGAATTGGATTAATATTGCATGGTTTATACTCTCCCATAGGGCTGTCAGCAACAAACGCTATTTCAGAATGCCATGAGCCTGTACCCCCTTCTGCAGCAATCATATAATATTTGCCTTTCATCTTATACAAATGTGGACCTTCCACCCAAATCGGCTTAGCAGAGATATCAGCACCACCATTAATGGCCACTATACCTCCTTCTTTAACCGTATTGGTATTATAGTCAAATTCATGTACTCGGATTACCTTATGTCCATCATACAAAGATTGGCCAGGATCCGGATCATCATTATGAACGATATATGCCTTACCATCATCATCAAAGAAAAAAGACGGGTCTATTCCACCGATTCCATTCAAGAAAACAGGATCACTCCAATTGCCTTTTTTGGGGTCATCACAAGTTACGAAATATGTTCCTCCTGCAAATACACCGCAAGTAATAACATAAAACTTTTTGTTATGAGGGTTATACTTAATATCTGGAGCAAACACTCCACTTGACATCTCAATATTATCAGCAAATGGAAGTTGAGATGGACGATTCAATACACTTCCAATCTGATTCCAATGCACGAGATCTGTACTATGAAAGATAGGTATCCCCGGGAAATAAGCAAAAGTGGAATTAATCAGATAATAATCTTTTCCCACTCTACAGATACTCGGGTCGGGATAAAATCCGGGCAAGACTGGATTAGTATAATAACCGGAATTATCAATATCATTTTTTACAGTAACATCAGTAGCCTTATACATAAAAGCTCCAAAAGTTGCCTTACCGTTATCTTCAATAGGTAAATTTGCATATTTTTCTATGCCCTCCAACAAAGAAGAATTAGCAGAATTTTCACTTCCATTATCCGGAGCCATACCACCATTCAAGTCCGAATCATCAGAGCACGAGGTACAAGTCAATCCAAGAAATAAAGAAAAAACAGAAATTATTCTAAACATAAATATCCTAATCTTTTAATATTGTTTTTATATCACCATATTCACTCATACTTATAATCAAAATACTCGGGAGCTACCTTACGGTCTCGTACAACCAAAGTATCTTTTGTTGCATAAGTCATATCACCCATCGTCAATGTATAATCGAGGTACAATACATCACGGTCTTTATTGTTAAAAGAATTCTTTTCTCCTTTCACAACAAACTTACCAGTTCCTGTTACAGAACATCCCGGCGTAGTGGTTGACAATTCACATTGATTTCCGTCACTGAATTTCACAGTTACATCACAAGTCTGGTTTCCATCAAATTTCAAAGTCCATGCAACAGTATTCAAATCAACTGTCGTAAAATCACAAACCTCATCATTTTCTCTATATTGGGCATGACGGACCGTAGTTGTTGTAAATCCATCTTTCGTAATCAGATCAACACCACGACGCAAATAAACAGCGTCCCATGGATTAGAATACTTTACTCCATATAGAATAAAATCTTTAGGCTGTACACTCCAATCAGAAGTCACAAGACGATTTGGATTATCTACAATAGGAGTACCGGAAAGAATAGCATCTGCATTCTGGACATTTGAAATTACCACCGGAATTACATAATGTGTCTTTATCGAGTTGGGGTCGGCGAAAAAAGCATCCGTCAATTGAACTTCCACACCACCGATATGACTTCCTTTCGGTATAACAAGCTTGTCTGATGACAAGGTGTAATAGTTTTCAGGCATTGCCACAACCGGATCCCCATTTTCAAACTTCAAGTTATTACAAAGGCTATTGTCTACAGTAAAGTCCATGATGCGGTCGGTCTTGTTTTCATAAACTCCCCCCAATGTAGCCATAATCTTGCATTTATGCTGATTATCCAATGTATTATCAAACACCTCATCATTTCCCAATACCAGCCGACGTACCGGATTTTGGTATGCAAAATAGATTGTCGTTGTTCCATAATCATCAAAAGACCAATCTTGATTTTTACATGAAGACAAAGAAGTCAAGATAGCAAGCAGATAAATATAAAAGATTCTTTTCATTTCATTCAATCTTTAAATTTCACAATAAATTACCAACCCTGGTTTTGTTCCAGTGCATTGTATTTCAAAATTTCAGAATAAGGAATCGGACCATAGGTCATATAAGGCTCATATTTTCTATTTTCAACATCTATAACCTTATATGTATTACCTGTAATCTGAATACCCTTAGCAGTCTCATTCAAATTCAATTTCCAGCGACGCATATCCCAGAATCGGAACCCTTCAAAACAAAGTTCCAGACGACGCTCATTCCTAATCAGTTCGCGCATCTTTGCCTGATCATTCTTTATACTTTCCAGATAAGCATCACCATTATCAGCACCGACACCGGCACGTTGACGTATAGCTTTTATCACATCATAAGCAGAAAAGTCATATTCTCCTGAGCCAGTAGGTCCCCAAGCCTCGTTAGCAGCTTCCGCATAATTCAAGAAAATCTCCGTATAACGGATACGAGGACTATAATGCGGCTGTCCGTTCTGTGTCGTTGAACTCAAATACACATCTTCACGCAAATGTTTACGCAAATAATAACCAGTACGAGTAGAATAACCATTTTCTTTGTTCAAACCATCGTCATTATCTGTATTGTCAGTAGCAGTATTGATAACCGCATTATTATGTCCCATAGTACTTCCATTCACTACTATATACAGATTTAAGCGCGGGTCGCGATTCACATATGGATTATTGGCATCATAATTACTTTCATTCATAGTAATAGGATAGCCATTGGCCATTGGAAATGCATCCACCAAATTCTGTGTAGGGTTTACTTGACCTCTACCATACAAACTTGGAGGAAATTGATTCTGCTCCAATCCATAATCTGAAGTAGATTTACCATTTCTCCATAACATTTCTTTCGGATTTTCCCCAGCTCCAAGATTATCAATTTCGTCCTTATTCTTATACCAAGTATTACCTTTAGGATCCAATCCGGAAATACCTCCTATCATATCCAACAATTCTCCATTATAGATTGCAGCATCTTCCCAAGTCACAGTAGTTCCTTGTGCAAATGCAGGGCTTGCAGCCAACAATGCAGCCTTAGCACGAAATGCCATAGCAATACGTCCACTCATACGAGTACGCATTTGTTTCCCAAAAACTCGGTTATATTCACTCACATTAACACCATCAATTTTATAACGTTGTGGGATTTCCATATCTGAAGTTATGTCTTCATAATCCAGAGGCAGTAACGACAAAGCCATTTCTACATCATTATAAATCTGTTTGACACAATCTTCAAATGTATCTCGAGGACGGTTAAAGTCTGAATCAACATTTTCAGAAGCAGTTATATTAGGGACACCCAACAATTCACCATTTGCAGTCCAACCTCCATGAGCCTGTATTAAATAGAACATATTCATTGCACGTAATCCCAAGGCCTCACCACGATGACGATCAATAAACATTTTGTTAATGCGCTCGTCATCAGCAAAAGAGACGCTACCAACCTGTTCCAAAAACAAATTCAGATATTGTATAGCCATTTTGCAAGTTCCCCATTGCTCCATGTTATTATTTGCTGACGTCCAACCTCCTGTTGCCATCTTTAAGAAAGAGTCTCCCGTCTGATTAGTCACAGCATCATCTGTAGCCACATCATTGAATGATTGTGAATTATAAGGATTACGAGTATATGCATTTCCCAAAATCCCGACAGCAAAAACAGGATCCTCATGCCCGGTTTCAATTGACTTATGATCTTCAATAGCTGGAGAAAACAAATCATCACATCCTGTCAGAAATGCTGTTGCCAATATTAATATATATATCTTTTTCATGATTCTTTAAGTTTAAGTTAATTTCAATATTAGAATCCAATCTTAAATCCAATATTGTAAAAACGATTCTGTGGTGAGCCACCGGTTGTCAGTTCCAGGATATCACGTTCCTTAGCAATTGTCAGCAGATTTGAAGCATATGCATAAACTGACAGGCTTTTGATAAATGTATTTCCTAATATTTGATACGGGAAATCATAAGTCACCTGAATCTTAGATAGATTAAATCGGTTTGTCTTATACATCCAAAAATCCGAATCGCGGAAATTATGAGTGTTATTCTGAGTTGTCAGGCGCGGATAAGTTGCAGTTTCAGCAGTTTCTGGAGTCCAACGGCCACGAACTATTTCCGAATACTTTCTATCTCCATATACCCAATAATAATTTGAATTCTTCATGCCGACACCACCTATATAGGCTGTACCTAATGCAAAGAAGGTCAAATTTTTCCAATTAAGAGTAAGATTTACACCCATTGTAAATGGAGCACCCTGCCATCCATAACGTTCACCCAAATAGACAATATCCTTATCATCAATGATTCCATCTTCATTTTGATCAACATATTTCAAATCTCCTGGTTTTAATTCTCCATATGAAGATGATGCCGAATGTGCAATTTCAGTTTCATCTTTAAAGAACCCCTCAGTCTGCAATCCCCAAACACCATCAATCGGATGTCCTTTTCGATATTGATAGTCATAGTCATATTTTTCATCCAAACGAGTTTGTTTTGATGTATAATATGTACCTGTCAACCCTATATTAAGATTAACTTTATCAATCATCTTATCAAAACACAAAGCAAAGTCAAAACCTTTACGTTCATTATTATTATAATTCATGTAAGGGATAAAAGAATCGCCAGGCCACCAAGATGAAAAATAACTCGGATAAACAGTAGACGGACGGACAATCAATCCTTCTAAACTATGCATGAAATAAGAGACATCAAATGATAACATCTTATCAAATAACGAACCTCTTATTCCGATATTGAATTCTTTCTTCTTGATGAAATCAAGATTATGGTTTGCACCTCGCTTCGATTCGGTTGCACGATTCAAACCACTATCAGCCCATCCCCACCAAGAACCATTATTCTGGTCATATGTACTCTCATACATATAATAGTCTGAAATATCTAAATCGGTATGCAAGATAGAAGCTGAAGCAGTAAGCAATAAATCATCTACGACAGACGAATTTGACAGAAATTTTTCGTTGCTTAATCTCCAACCTAATGTCAATGCTGGTGAAAAAGCATTCCGATTATTCTTTGGCAAACGCGCAGAATGCACTAAAGCCCCTCCAAAACTTACATAATATTTTTTCATGAAATCATAGTCAAGCTGAATACCAAGATTAACATTACTTGTCTTATGGTAAACACCACTTTCTCCCTGCTGATATCCCGCAGCTACCAACATGGCATTAATATTATGTTTATTCTCAATGCTTTTTGCATAATTGAACTGACTTGAGAAAGAAATGGTTTGACGGTTCCAACTACCTGATACATATTGAACTCCATCACTATAATCATTACCATATTTAGTAAGTCCTGTAATCTTATCTTCGCCATTTACATTGATCCAAGTCGGATTAAACGTTGCATATGAATTGCTATAAAACTTACTATACGAAGTTGCGTAATCAATTGCGAAACGAGTCTGAAACGTTAAACCTTTTAGTATTTTACGTAAATCAATATCCACTCCCATATCAAACTGATACTGACGGCTCGTATAGGTACTCGTACCTGCTACATACAAATCAGCCAAAGCATTTGTCTGATCAATTTGCGTTCCCCCTAATAGATATTTACCATCAATCAGGTTTTTGGTATTCTGAACCTGCAACCACAAATCTTCATTGTCCTTAGAGAAATAATCAATAGGTATCAATGGTGCAATACGATTCGGACGCAAATTAGCTGCAGCATCCCAAAAATTACCTCTTGCAGAACGGCCATCATAAAAAGTAGCATTTGCATTTGCATAAGCCTGTACATATTCTCCCACCTTCATATCAATATTACCTCTGACACTGAAACGGGTTGTACGATCTTTCGACGCTTCGCCATAATTCAACAGAGAACCAACATTATACAAATTGACGTTTGTATAAAAACGAGTTCTTTCCGAACCACCCGAAATCTCTGCAGTAACATCCGATTCATTGTAAGCCTTTTTCAGATATTCAGAAGAATAAAGATCTATATTAGGATAACGATACGGATTGCTTCCTGAAGCATAATTATAAATTTCTTCTTGAGAATATATCGGATCTAATCCATCATTCATACGAGCTTCATTATATAAAGTCATGTATTCTGCTGAACCCAAATACTTAGGATAACGAATGGGAACATGAAATCCTGTATTTCCACGAACATCTATGTTCAAATCACCAGTCTTTCCACGTTTTGTAGTAATATAGATAACCCCTTTGGCTGCACGGCTTCCATATAATACAGTTGCTGCAGAACTTTTTAGGAAAGTAATCTGCTCAATTTCAGATGGCATTACATTATTTGCATCACGAGGTATCCCATCAACCAAAACCAAATAGCTGTCATTACCCCAAAGTGTTGTACCATTCCAACCATTAGCGAAATTTTGCATATCATTCAAACTATAGGTTGTATAATTCTTCTTTAACATGTCATTGACATTTACATAAGAAACTCCTCCCAAAATATCATTGGAGTTTACTTTCCTGTATGCAACCTGCACCACTTCATCCAACTCTGTATTTATAGAATCTTGTGATAAAAGATTCCATAAATCTTGTGTCTTCTCAGCTTGAGCCATCATTGGGGATGATAGCAGCAGCATATATAAAATGGACTTTATTTTTATATGTTTCATCTTATTTCGATTTTTAAAACGTATAATAGCATTCATATAGATTACCAACCAGGATTCTGATAGAATTCCGGATAAATGGAAACATCAGAAACCTTTAAGGGTAACCAATAATGCTTTTCAGTAAATTTACGCTGAAGTATTACTTCTTCTCTAAATCCAGACACACGGTTCTGTGTCGCATCTTCTGTATTAAATTCACCACTACGAGTAAACTCTTGAGAGGTTTTAATATTGTACGGATATTTATCCAACAACAACCAACGACGCAAGTCATTGAAACGATGACCTTCATAAGCTAACTCAACTGCACGTTCCCTACGCAGTTCACTCATAAATCCATCAAGTGTATTGCTATACTTATCAGCTACCGGATCGATTCCAGCTCGTGCACGAATCTTATTTACTGCATCAATGGCAGTCAGTTGTAATTCAGAAGCTGAACTTGCAGGTGAACCATAGCCATTTGCCGTAGCCTCTGCATACATCAGATAAATATCAGCCAGGCGCATCCAACTTATCTGTATAGTTAATCCATTTTCAAATTTTCTAATTCCTTCATCATAATCATTAACGCTTAACGGAGTAAATTTCCTCAACTGATATCCAGTACGGCTACCTGCAGATATATCACGATAACTTCCTCCTGTATATAACTGAGCATATACATCGTCTTTATCCGGTATTGATGTCGCATTTTGAATAACCCTCAATCCATCATAAATAATATCATTATAGAAACGAGGGTCTCTGTCTTTCCAAGGTTGTTCCTTATCAAAACCGGAATCTTCATCAGTCAAAGGAAGGCCATTCTTCATTCCATAATAATTAACATAATTGGCAGTCGGTAAAAACAAGCAAGTATTTGTAGAACCCGCCATTACAGAAGTAACATATTGTGGTCCTAAAGACCAACCTGATCCCATCCAAGCATCATACATCGGAGTTTGAAAAATAGCCTCGGTAGATCCCGGATTCATGAAATTCTGTTTATATGAATAGAAAATATCCGAGTAATGTTCAAAATCAACCAATGCATATTGTGTCTGACCCGATTCAACCAAATTCAACAGCTCAGCAAAAGTCTCGGCTGCTTTCTTACAATAATCGGCATTATAAGATTGAGTACCACCTGACACAGAATTCATCAAGGGGCTACCTGCCCATAAATAATTCTTTCCAAGATATCCCAATGCCATGATTTTATTGATACGCATCTGGTTATTTCCATAAGTTGCTTTCCCAGCTTGGGTGTCATCCCAATTCACAGGCAATAAATCAGCAGCCATACGAAAATCAGCTGCTACTAAATCTGCACATTCGTGATAACTCAAGCGAGGATTTCTCAATGGTTCAGAGGATGGTAATACCGTATTTATATATGGTAATCCACCAAAATACTGAATCAATTCAAAGTGAAACCATCCACGGAAGAAATAAAGTTGGCCCGCTATCAAATTCTTTTCTTCCTCTGTACAATCCACCATTTTATTCAAGCTCTCCAAACCAATATTAGCCTTACGAATACCATACCATGCAAGCGGCCATAATGATTTTTGAAAACGGTCTGAAGAAGTCGAGGAGTTATTTGAACGATCCATCCAACCACATTGCCAACCATCAAAACCTGATTGCCATCCCCAAAAATCGCCAAGGTCTACTTTGTATCCCATATGGTAAGTAATCCCAAAAGAGATTATTTCATCTTCTCCCCAATTAAATGAATTACTCCAATATCCATGAGCAAAATCGGGAATACAATAGTACAATTCTTCTGTAAATCCTTGGAAATTATGAAAATTCTTGAATGCATCCTCTTCTGAAACAATACTTTCAGGAGCTTTATCCAAGTAATCCTCACAAGACATAAGTCCAAGAGACAAGGAAAAAATTCCAGTATAGAATAATGTTCGTGTATATTTTTTCATGATTCCTTAATTTTATAGAGTAAATTTTAAACCAACATTCACACGCTTAATTGTTGGATAAGCCCCTTGGGTAGCCCAACCAGTTCCTGCGAAATTAGATTCACGATCATCCGGCATTCGAGTCCACAACCAAAGGTTATTCGCATTCACATACAATTTCAAGTCTGAAATACCGATACTTTTAATCCAGCTATTTGTAAAAGTATAGGCCAATTCAATATTTTTCAGACGAATATAGGAACCGTCGTAATAATATCTTGTCCCATTGTAATAATCATTACTTGTAGATCCCCAACGTGGCATAGGTAAATCAGCATTTACATTATACTTATTCCATCTGGAACCTTCATGATATGCAATCAATTGTTTCTTTCCAAAAGTATCGAATACAACTAAACGAGTCACATTATTCACTCCATAGAACTGGACAAAGAAACTCCACCCTTTATAATCAAATCCTATAGATGCACTATAAGTGTTTTCAGGATTCGAAGAATAACCATATGGAATGACATCATAAGAATTAATAATACCATCACCATTGAAGTCTATAATAGCATAGCCTCCAGGCAATTTCTGCTCATCTAAAGATTCGAACTCTGTAGAAGCATATAGTTCATCCATTGTATTATAATAACCATATTCCACATAACTCTTAGTCTGTCCGATGACTTTACCAGCTTGTTTCTGATACTCAGGCAATAGTTCGGCATCATCCCTTTCTATTACTTTATTCGTTGCATGAGTCATATTCATGTTCGCCCATAAACGCAAACCATTACGAAAAACTTTATTTAAACGAAGCTCCAGTTCATAACCATGGTTTTCCACCTTACCCAAGTTTGCCCATGGAACAACAGTCGTACCACCAAAGAAAGAAGGAGTAGAACGTTCAGAACCAGCAATCAACACATCGGTACGCTTGTCTTTAAAAAACTCTAAATTACCGGCAATCAATCCATCAAAGAATGAATAATCCACACCGATATTGAACTTTCTTACAACTTCCCAATGCACATTGGAATTTCCTACAGTTTCTTCACGATAGAAAGTATATGGACTTCCCGTGTTATATAAACCTGTTGCAATATTACCGCCAGTACCCCAATTACTCATATACAACCAACGTCTGGAATTGTCCCATTCATAACCAATCTCATCATTACCGATTTCACCATAAGAAGCACGAATTTTAAGCATGTCTAGGAACTTAAGTTTCTTCATAAACTTTTCCTCGCTGATCATCCATCCGATAGCTCCGGAATTAAAAAAAGCAAAACGGTTATCCACACTAAATTTATCAGATCCGTTATAGGCTCCATTGTATTCCATAAAATATTTATTTGCATAATTATATGTCAAACGGAATGCCCAGTCTTCACGATAATGAGGAACGATACTACCTCTTGTGCGTTCCTGACGACTAAATAATCCCATAGCACCAACTGTATGCTTACCAAAAGTATTGTTGTAGTCAAGTTGGGCTGAGTAATATAAGTGACGCTCAGTTGCACCATTATCCACTGATCCTCCTTCTACAGTCCATGCAACTTGTTCTCGCGGATCAAAATCTTGAGAACCGACAGCTGGATTATAGCTCGGGATTCCAGTATCAGGATTAATGTATTTATACAAAGCCGTACCTCCGGCATTAACACCTCTATTCTGTTCATAAAACACATTATCCCATGAAATAGAAGCTTTAGCACTCAAACCTTTCAACAAGAAATCAAGTTTCTGTTCCAATATAAAGTCTGTTGTAAGACGTGTTGTGGTTCGTGTATTCTGTCCAGCCAAGGCTAATTGCGCCACAGAGTTATTAGCATTGTCTATCGGGTCATAACCCCATTTCCCATCCGAATATCTAGGGATAAATACATTAGGAGGGGTTGTATATGCACTTCCCCATATATTATATTCATAATCGGTACGTGGACCTTTTTTTACTCCATGAGAACCTGCAATATTAGCTTTAAGTAAAGTGGTCTTCGTGAGTTGAAAGTCCAGATTACTACGCAT
>JADIMG010000099.1 GCA_017694875.1 Candidatus Gallipaludibacter merdavium | reverse complement strand
GATAATATCCGCATGAACGAAAAAGATAAACTTTTATTCATGTTCCAAAAATCAATGTCATTAAAATAATGGAGCGGTCAGGAAATTTCTATAAGGCAATACGGTTGGGATATATACTTATCTCCATTCTTGTCGGATGTATCGCATATACCAGTTTCTATGAATGGCAGAAACTGGAAGGACTTGAAGAAGAAAACCGACAGATAGATAGGTTCCGCCTTCAGTTACATTCTGCATATGTTCAAATGATAGAGTTTTCTCTGCTTGGGGAAACCATATTGGAATGGGATGCCAATGATTTGGAGAACTACCACTCCCAACGTATGGTGATGGACAGCATATTGTGCGGTTTTAAGATAGAAAAGACTCCCGAACAAATAATGCTCGGGAATCATTTGCTGATGTCGGATTGAATTAGTTTACTATTTGAAATTCATGCAGGTAGCAGAAGGCATCTTCGCTCTTGCTTTGCCAGCGTTCGTCAAGTGCCTTGACATCCTCTGCTGACTTTATCGGCTCTCCGCATTTTTCTTCAAGCCAAGCGAACGCATCTTCTTGGGTCTCGAAATATTCACTGAGATACTCTTCCTCTGGGGAACATGCGTCCAAGAAGAACCTGTCACTGAAATATGTACCAAATTCATCGTTTGTTTCATATACTTCCATGCCTGGCTCTTCCGCCTGAAAGTAATAGCGAAGATTGGGGAACGCTTCCCTCACAAGGTCAAATGTCTCACTGCATGGGGCCCACGCTGTTTCTGTGGAAAACTTCAATACATCACCGTCCATTTCAAGTCCGTTCCAAGAGCCACGGCAACGTACATCGTTCCAATCCTTACCCAAAGCATCCACGAGACATCCCAGCCAAGTAGTCCCAAATCCGTTTTCTACTGAAGGTGTCTTACGTTCTTCCAGTCCTTTCATCAACTCATACAGTTGCTTCACTTCTTTTGCGTCGCCATCTATCACATACGCAGTACTGCACCAATTCGGCATAATCGTAATAATTTAATTGTTGAACATTGTTTTTGTTTTCCCTCTTATCGAAGCTCTTCCGGCTTCTTGTAGGGGAATGATTTTTATGCAGGACAGACAGCGAGCATAGGACGAACAAGACAAGTAAACAGTGACAGGATAAAGCGGAATACCCAAATCTTCGATTTGTGGAAGGCTGCCGTGAAGATCCGGGAGCCGTTAGCACAGCGGTACTTGGCGACCGTCCGTCGCTGTACCTTTGCATATGAAATCTCTCCGGCAAGGAAAGCCGGTGATGAGAGAGAATATCAATTTATTGAATATAGAAATGGGTATAAAAATGGCATTATCATGCTATTCATGATATAACAGAACGCGTTCTGACAAAAGAATGATATATTTCAATATCTTTGCCAACGTATTGTATTATATAAATGTATTGTAATATGGAAAATTCATTTGCTCAGATCAGCGAATTGTTCGCTCAGTTTTCAGAGAATGCCAAACTTCAGATTGAAAAAGGCAATAAGGCAGCAGGAATGCGTGCCCGTAAAGCGTCACTTGAACTTGAAAAGCTTCTGAAACAGTTCCGAAAAGAATCACTGGAAGCCTCCAAATGATTCCTTTCGGAATACGTACATACCAGGTATCAAGTAAAAAGCCTCTGCGCTTCACAGCGGAGAGGCTTTTGGTTAATAATAGATTCTCTATGGCTAAAACAGTTCAACTTTCGTGTGTCTGTTGGCTTCGGTCGGCAGATAGTCGGCAATTCCACCTCTGCTGATTTTTATGATCCTTTCTGCAGGAATGCCGCGCTGCTTCAGTTCCGAAACGATAAAGTCCGCTCTTGACTGGCTCAATGAATCATTGATGCCGGATGTCCCTGTAGAACTGTCCGCAGCCCCAGTAACTCTTACATGCAAGTCATATTTCTTTGCGACCCTTGCCAATTCATCCAGATTGAGTTTCTGTGAAACATCTGTCAGGCGGGCCGTGTTAAGAGTGAAAAAGAAATATACAGGAGCTCCGATACAGCTATCCGAGACATGATTCACAACCATGGGATTGTGCCCTTCAGCCGTTATGAATTTATTCGATACCAGGGAATCCGGATTCTGTTTGTCCTTGTTGTTATTGTTGTTATGAATGAATGCCGTATCGAGAGGGGATATTCCGTCCCAATGTCTGTGTTTCAGTCTTGCACGCAATGAGTTCAACCCACTATAATTGTTTACAGGATATCCTTGTTGTCCATTCTTCTCATCTTCCAGCAAGTGCCCGTAGGTATCAAGCAGACCTTCGATTTCCAGAATCTTCTTCAGTTCAGCAAGCGTTCGTTTGTCGCGGTCATGTTGTCCGGCATAGCGGCTGTTCTTCTCGGACAAGGCACGGGAATAATCGATGAGCTGTTCATTCCTGTGGATGTAATGCGTGACATCAGCAGCTCGTTTCCAACCTATTTTCCCGAGATGGAAGGTGAATCCGGCTGTCAGTGATACCATATGATCACCCAGGCGGTTTGTTCGGCCATAGCCATCAAATTTTTGTGAGGTTGTTGTCCCCGAGAACTCCAGTACTGCACTTACCCGTTTTGAAATCCGATATTGTCCCTGAATACCGTATGAGAAGGCGAAAGGAGAAGTCTTGTCGGAGGAATTGTGTATCAGTCCGACTCCGACAAATGGGGCAAGTCCCCAGCGTGTCTGCTCCTGTCCGGAATACCGATAACCAAGCAGGTTCCATAGCAGGTCTGCATGGACGCTATGGTAATTTTTCGTGGATAACCCGGCATCTTTGAATTGCAAACCGCTGTAATGTATGCGGGCGCCAACGGCAGGAGTAAACCATTTTCCGACGGCAAGGTTGTACGAGGGTTTCACACGTCCGAACAGATCTTCGCAGCCAAGAGGCGTTCCGAGAAAAGCGGTTGCCCCTCCGGTGACACTGACAAACCAATTGCCACTCCCGGTCCTTGGCACTACCACACCGTCAAGATAGACCGGCTGGAGGGGTTGGAACAGTTCTGTGGCATCATGGAAGAACTCATGTTGTACAGTATCTCTTTCTGTATATCGTGAATTTGCCTGTACCTGCACGGAGCAGAGAACGGCAAAGATAAGAATGATTTGTTTTGTCATATTCAAATGATTTTTATTTGTTATAACTTTGATTGTAATACATTTCTGCCATTTATCGTTTGGCTTTTTTGCCACTGGAAGGACGCATCATGCGACTTGCCATCTTCATGCACCGGAGAGCCCAGGCACGGTTGTCCTCGTCTTCATCACGTCCCCACTTGAGGTCATTTCCGCCACCTCCGCCGCCATGTGTTTCGGCAAATGTTGTGGCATCATCGACCATTCCAAGAAACAGCATTGTCGCACAGCGCATGACTTCCGTCCCCCGTTCCGCCACGGAACACAGGAGCGTGTCATCGAACTGTTGCCGTTCGGAAGGCTTCATCTGCGCCGACATTTCCCGCCACTCATTGACCATATTCTCCAACATGGCATCCTTGAGCAGACTGTCCACTTTGGAATGTACATCACGCGAGTATTTGTATGCTTCTTCCTTCAGTTCTTCTGTCCGCTCCTGAATGGCATCCATATTTTCCTTGAGCTCGGAAAGTTGTCGGTCAGCGGTCTGTAGCTTCTCCTGTTTGTCTGCCAATTTATTCTGGATAGCGGCCAGCTCATTTTCGAGCTTTTCTTTCTCGGCAGATAAAGTCTGTGCATCACCTTTCCGGGCTTCCATATCATTTTTGAGTGCCGACAATTGGGCTTCTTTTTCGGCCTGCTCCTTTTTCAAGTTTTCCACCATTGAAGTCAAGCCCTTGACCCTGCGCTCTGCCATCCGGATGTCCGAATGGAGAGAGGAAAGGACTTGCTGATGGCGGCTGATATTCTCTTCTATTGTAGAGCATTCCTCTGACAGCATACGACGGTATTCTTCTGTACTGCGATGCTTCTTTCCCGTTTCGGAAACACTTGAGCCTCTGGACATGCCCCATTTGCTATTGACTTCTGCATAAAAGTCCGTATGAAGCTGTTTCATGCGCTCGCTGAATTCATATTTGTCCTTACCGGCAAATATCTCCTTGTACGCAAACTTCCCATCTTTGATTGGCAGCAAAGTACAATGCACATGTGGATTCAACTCATCCAGATGTACAATGAATGCGGCAATATTCTGTTCACCATATCTGCCGCAGACAAATGAATAGACATCCTTTGCCCAACGTTCAATCTCACTCTTCCTTTTTATGTGTCTATTGTCCGCACCTTTTTCAAAATCGACTTCCTGCTTGCCAAATGCGAGTTCCTGCATCCGTGTGCGAGAGCCCCCAAAAATGATATTTACGACTGTACGGAATCTCGGTTCTTCCAAACCTTCATTGGGATCCTTTATGCCTCGTTTATGCAACAGTTCAGCCATTCGCTCAGGAATGCTCCGGCCTTTGTCGATAGGACGGATCTTACCTCCTGATACGACTTCAAAATTCAGGTGTTCACGTGTCGGGTCATAATTACCAAGGTCAGTTGCCCTTTTCCAACCTTTCTCTGTCCAATTGCGCATATGTTCATTACTCTGAGCCATTGTTATCCCTTTGGATACATGTACGTCAAGTACCTGTTTTGCATTTGCCATATTGTTTCCGTTTTGTTTTGTACAATCCATCATGTCCCAGCTTGCTGCTTGTTCGGACATGCCTCCCTGCGACGTTAGTCGGCAGGGGTATTAGGCTACCCACTCCCTCTGTTTCGTGGCATGTGGGCAAGCCCACTTGCCTCATAAAACTGGAAGGATGTCAGGACTGAGATAGGGATGGATTGTTCCTGGTTATACAATTCATTTTCGTTTCCCGGTTCAGTCCGACAATGTCTGGGCTTTTGCCGCAAGCGATAAAAAGGGAATACGGAACGATTTAAGGAGTTCTTTGTTCCTGTCCATATCAACACCTGCGCCGGATGTTTCGGGATTAAATACAAGCTCCGCAAGCTCTTTGGCGGTCTCGATAAACGCGCCCCATTCACCGCCGAGGTCAAGGGTGAAGAACTGCGACAGTTGTGAACTGTTATCGAATCTTGACTTACGCAACACACGCTGGAGAGCGGCATTGGCAATACACTCTAATATTGTTTCCCTTAGTTTTTCTTCCTGTCTGACGACTTCTGCCGATACCGTATCGGTGCCATTGCCGGAAGCCTGAGAATTATCTTTACCGGCAATGGCGGCTAATGCCTGGCAAAGAGCCTGACCACATGAATGACCGGCATCCTCCGATGTCTTCTTGCCGATGACCCATTCGGACAATATACTGCCGATTCGTGTGGCAAAGTCCGGCTCTTCCTGTTCAGTTCCGGCTATTGCATTTTTTCCAGACTGCACGGTCATGGTGATAATGACGCTTTTATTAAGTTTTGTGCGTTCAAGTAGCCCGAAAGATTCCAGAGCATCCAGAAAGGTTCGGACAGTGGCACGATGCCAATGCCAGAATTCCGCAAGATCGGAGATTGTCACATGACATTGGTTGGGAAGAAGTTTTCGCTCCACTTTTCTTACAAATGGAGAAACAAAACCTGCCATTGATCTGTCCAGCAAGTCCCAATACGCTTCCGTCTTCGTTTTACGGTCTCCGGCTTTCTCCTTCAGGAAATCGAACACCTTGACATCTGCCAATATAAAGGTCGTATTCTCTTGACTATTTTCCATTTTACTTTGTTTTAATGATTATTACAGTGCGGAGTTTCTGAAATGCTGCCTTTGTCCGCTTCAAAGACACCATCGCGTGATGATTATCGTGTTTCTTTTCGGATATCGTTTCAGGATGCGTTGTCGTTCCTTCAGCCTTTTCTTCATCATCGCATTCGGCTGTGACCGGAGCAGAGGGATAGAACAGGGCTGCCAAAAGAATATAGTACGCAGTTACGGTAGTAGTGTACAGATACGGTTCAAAGCAGCTGACCAATGTTATAGCACTGATGCCGGCAAACAGACCCATGGAATCATGCAAACGGCTCAGACACCTGTCCGCCAGCTTGAACGAGAACATAGCGGCACAGATAACGGTTGATACCAGGATGCCGAATTCACCAGCATGTCCACTTGCATAGACATAGTGGAAAAGCAGTAGCAGGAACAGAATCACCCGTGTATAAAGTTTGCGGGCTCTGATGTTTTGTTTCATGGAAGCGTGAAACTTTGCCATAAACCGGTATGGCTTTTTGTACAATATCAATGACAGTACAAGAGGGGTCACGCAAAAGATGAGTTGCAATATTTTCAGTAACATAAGTAATATGGTTTTTCGGGTACGTGTATAGGTGTTGCTCTGAGTTCCAAGTGGACAATATCATAAGTTGCCAAGCGGATAATGGTTTCGGCATCCACGGCCGTGAGGTTCATTGCAGCTTTTTTGATTCGCTGCTTGAATGACCGGTCCTGTTTGCGATAGATAGCCAAAGCTTTGTTCAGTTCATGTTCAGGGATGGCCCATGTGGTACCTTCGAGGTGTGTTCCGTTTGTCTTGAACGCCCGCAGGACCAAAGTTCGGGAGACAAGGTAGTCCGTCCTGTCACTTCTTGAGATGATATGTTCTTTATAGAGGTTGTCGTCTGCGACCTCTATCCATGTTCGGTGGGCATTGATCCAATAGACCATCTGCCTGTATAATGTATTTCTCATGATGTTGTTGTTTTTATAAAAAGTCAATAAGTATGTCCTCCTTGTTCTTCTGGTATTTCAGCTTTCCGCTTTTAGAATGGAGTTGCAAGTCAAGGCAGAGATCCCCGTACATTTGTTCAAGTGAATCATATATGGTTACAAGGACGGTATGGACCTTGCCATCGGAATCAGTCTTTGCGTTCACCTTGAACATTTGGCCGAAAGATGGATTGGAGTAAGCGCATGTACTATGGCCGAACGGTTCGTCTTGCATAGGAATGTGATGATAAAGCACAATCAGTTCCATATCATCCTCCAGCATATCCATCACTTCTTCCAGGTCATAAGGATCATGCAATGGAAAAGTCAGCAGGACATAGTCCCCGTAAAACTGCGGCTCCTCCATAGTGGTTACATCGAGCAGCTGTGGCAACTGAAGGGGGACAAACGTCATAAAGTCTTTCAGAAAGTGTCGTAGCATATTCATTTGATTTTATGTTTATAGCGTGTGAATGTAAATCTCCATAAGCATTCCGGGTAATTCATCCAGGCGGTTGTCTCCCGAGTTCAAGATTCGGCACAAAGTCTCAAATATGGCCGGAGTCTGTACGGCAAACCGTTCAAGCTGTTCCTGGTCTTTGGAAGAAAGCATCGACAGGTGGAAACTGTCCATAGAAACGTATGGGCGCATAAGCATCCAGATATATGCGTAGGCTTGTGCTTTTGTTTGGACCTTTTGATTATGAATGTCATTGATGCAGGTTCCGGTATTAAGTATCAGTCTGCGATTGGTTCGCATGGCCAGGTAAACGAGGGCATCCTGGTGAGGTATCTCTTTACGTTCGGCGGCAAACAAAATCTGCAAACAGCATCTTTCCGTATCACGCGTTATATCGGAAATGTCTTCATCACCAATGCTGCACAGATATGGCAAGAACGCCCGAAAAATAGCATCCTCTTTTCCGATGAACTCTGTCATGTCATCTGTCCCGTGTATGCCATTTCGGAGAGTGTTGGCCAGCAAAGTACGATAATCCGAAATGATTTGCTTCCTGTCTCCCTTATGGATTGGGCGTTTATCTAATGACTCAAAGAATGGACGGATCTTTTCCACGGTCCGGATTAATCCATTGTCTTTGTCATTAGATGAAAGTTTTCTTTTCAATAGGAATAACTCCTGATAGGAACGTGGCCTTGACAAAGCCAGACGCGAGAACTCCAGGCGTAGGGAATCATGTATGCCTTCGCATGTCTTACGAAGGTCTTGACCATGGATCCCAACCGTGTCCTGCCGGACATGGTTAAAAACGGAATCTCTTATGGCTTGCCATTGGCAAAGGTTTTCTGACAGCTCTTCAAATGAAACAGATTTCATCTTCCTTACTTCGAGCAGATAATTTCTGTATGTACCGGCAGGATCGCTTTCGGACTGTTCAGTCAATCCGCCATTACATGATGTGAACATGCATACCGTGATTGAAGCGGCAGCTATCATGTGTAAAAAACTTGATGCTTTAAGGTTCGTTTTTTGAATTTTCATACTATATGTTTTCGTACTATTTCACGCAAAACTATATATAATTTTCTATACTTAACACCATTGGAACTGTATTTTGTGCATTTTTCAATATCGTACTTAATAGTATGATTATCAATGAAAACAAGTGAAAGGAAAAAGGACGAAAAAATAAATAGTTCGATTTTTATAATGGTTTGATTTGGCCACTCAAATAAAACTTGTATATTTGCACTTGTTATCATTTGTATTGGATATTGACATGGCAAAAGTTGGTTATATATTTAAGGCAAATTCGTATG
The DNA here is from genome assembly GCA_017694875.1 of Candidatus Gallipaludibacter merdavium. Taxonomy (GTDB): domain Bacteria; phylum Bacteroidota; class Bacteroidia; order Bacteroidales; family Paludibacteraceae; genus Gallipaludibacter; species Gallipaludibacter merdavium. The sequence continues at coordinate 5,851 of JADIMG010000099.1, read as the reverse complement.
ATGAATATGATGCGGACAAGGAATGGATGTGCCAGTACGGTTGTGTACAAGTGATAGAGGAATCAGTCCAGCACGAGACGCTCAGACCTCGCTGGAAACAGCTCATGACAAATCTTGAGAGAGGGGACGAACTGGTTGTCTCGAAATTCAGTAACGCCGTGCGCGGTTTGAGGGAGTTGGCCGCATTGATAGAGTTATGCCGGATCAAAGTGGTCCGCATTATTTCCATCCATGACAAGATTGACTCCCGTGGTGAATTGTTTCCGGACACGACGGCGGCGGAGGTGCTGACCATGTTCGGATCTCTTCCGGAAGAAGTGGCTGTATTACGCAAGTCATCTGACCGGGTGATACGCCTGCAACAGAGTATCAGTGTACCGGTGAAGACGAGCAAAATGTTGAGCAAGACCGAGCGGGATAAAATAGCTGTGGACATGTACAACAACGGGTATTCAGTCAATGAAATCATGGCGCATTGCAATGTCAAGAGCAAAAGTACTGTGTACCAAATTTTAGGCAAGTACAATGTGGCACTCAGCAGGAAACCTGGCCGCGTACCTGGAAATCGGAAATAGGAAGTCAAGGCAACCGATACCATATTAGTGACGGATTTGCCTGTCAGTTTAAGTATATTTAGGGAAGCCTCTGACCCTTATTGGAAATTTGTAACGCTAAATATAAAAAAGGATATGGGAGAAATTATAGTCGTAGTATTGGTACTTTATGTCTTTTGCAAAATCGTGAAGGGCATATTCGGCGGATTCAGCAAAAGCAGCTTCCGTCATGATAAATAATCATTGCAGCCAACTGTTCACGCATGGGAACAGTAAAAAAGTATGAAAACTGGATATGGTCCTAAAAATAATGGACTATTTCGTGATGGATAAATTATGTTATGGATAAATTTATACTACTTCTTTTTCCCATCATTTTCATGATACATGAATTTGAAGAAATAATCATGATTGAGAAATGGATGAATAAGAACCGTTCCGATTTTGATAGGCGATTTCCAAGGATAGCACAACGTATGAATAAATTTATGGATATTGACACACGGAATTTTTCTATCATTGTTGCAGAAGAGTTTTTTATTGTGTCGATACTGACCATAACAAGTGTGTTGACCAATAATATTATTTATTGGTACTGTATTTTGACTGCATTTAGCATTCATCTTATCATACATTTTCTTCAATTTGTAATTTGGAAAAAATACATACCGGCAATTATAACGACCATTCTGTGTATCCCTTATTGCATATTTGCAATTGAAAAAGCCAGTTATATTTTAACATTTAAGGAATTATTCATCTATGCTGTTGTAGGCATTATAATCGGTGCTGTAAATCTTTTGGTTATGCATAGATTTGCATTCAATTGGTATAAAAAAGGACAATAATCAAGCAAGTAAATAATTATTCTGAGGTGTCATAATGCTAAAATGGGGGCAAATAGAATGAGAGCAAAGTAATTTGCTCTCAAATGATAACAATAAGTAAAATATCGCAAATTACTCAACCATCACCATCATTTCCTTTTTGTATTCCAAAATCTTGTCCATTGTCAGCCACTGCGGCTTTTCTCCTTCCTTGAAGCTGTCGTGCAACTTTATCATTAAATCGATTTGCCGTTCTTCATCACCTGCCCACAGGCGTTTGGGGTCTCTGCCTCCGTAATCCAAATAATACTCACAATCTGACTGCATCCTGGCTAACAGCATATATCTGAACCGTGCGTCTCGTTGCAATATATCATCAGCCGTTGTCCTTCCTGCTGTGCTTGGCTTGTTATTCGTGTTCATACTCAATTTACATTAACTTGTTATACAATCAGTCCGTTACGTCATAATAATAGCTTAACTCTTCGTCCTTCAGATTCTCAACCGCATACTGGTCTGCCTGTCTCCAGAGTGCATCATACAACGCCGCCACATTCGGTTTCGTTTTATAGTGCTGCCATATCTTGTGATTCAATACCAACACCAATTCCGTAAGGTACTTGCAGTTGCCTTTCCACTCTTCAAAGGCCCGGTTGAAAGTGTCCTGAATAGCCGATAACCCGAAAATGTCGGCCGCTGAAAAATCTTCCCAAAAAGTAGTCTGTACGTTATACCCGTTCTCTGCCATAAATGCTCTGAATGTCATATCATTAAAATTTTTAGTTGTTTTTTATTTCCCTCTGATACATCCTGTATCGGAAGGTTGATTATTTTTCTGCCCACAAGATTGGCGGTCTGTCAGGCAAGGAGGATGCGAAAAATACTCTTTCCGACATGTCGGAAAGGAAGATTTTTCAGCAGCAAGCATAAGCGTTCCTTGACAGGACAAACAACCGGCAATCAAACTTTGCAGAATAAATAACCGGGCTTTCGAAATAGGCGTGTAGGGAATTTCAGGCATTGCAATAAAAGGGGAAAACGTGAAATACAAAAGGCTATATTACGGAAGGCTTCGAGCAAAACAAAAGCGGCCCGAAAGCCGCTTTGTCAGGAAAACAGGGATTACTTCTTGCCCTTTTTCGCTTCTTTTGCCGGTTTCGAAGGAACTTCTTCCTCCTTCTCGACAGCCGGATAGAATTTGACTGCAACCGTCACGATGCGGTTGTGCTGCACTCCATCTTTGTCAGTCCATTCTTCAGGCTTGAAGTAGCCTTCCACGGTCAGCAGCGTACCTTTGGTAAGCTGGTCAAACGACCCGGAATTTTCATTCTTGCGCCACGCTTCAATGTTCATGAAAGCGGATATGCGCTTGGTTTCTTCGCCGATCTTCTCCTGGCGGGCAACAGCCAGAGGGAAACGTGCAACACTTGTGTTGGTGAATTGATAAACCTCGGCGTCTTTTGCGACATAACCGGTTACTGCGAAATTGTTCTCGTACTTTTTCATTTCGATTGCTTTTTGAAGTTAATAAATCAGTTTTACGGTGCATAAAAAGTAGGTGCAGTAAAGGGATGCACCAAGGATAACGTATAAATACTCTTTATTTTGGGGTTCTCCCAAACCGGAGGCTTGATAAAGGAAGATTTGTACTGTTACGCCATTGGTCAAGACCATGGGTCGCGCCCGGCTGCATACTAACTTTGCAACGAAAAACGATATGGCGACTTCAATAGAAAGCAGTCACGAAAAAGAAGAGGAAAAACAATTGGCAACTGGTTAAAGGAATAATAAAGACGGACGGTGCTGTCAATGGGCACGAATTGGTTTCAACTCTCGGCTGGCATAGGAAGAAGAGCTTCTGGCGGGAAACAGCACCATGTCTCATGATTTGAAGCGGCAAGGATGATATGCCGTACTGGCAGTAAGCGTATAAGCTGCGGCGTGGGAAAGGCCGTAAGACGAAGAATTGGCAAAGGGGTGCTGGCGTATCGGTGTTGCAGCCTTTATCCGGCAAGAGAAATGAGGGAAAAGAAGGCAAAATGAAAAAAGGGCTGAAGCCCGATTGGGAGACAAAGCGGAACGGGCGCGTTATGCGAGTTTCAGCTTCTATTTTATAAAGGGATATGGCGCAGCCAAAAGAGAATATAAATGGATAATCCGGCAAAAATCATTGTCCGGCCAATGGCCATCTGCGTCTCAATGAAGTTTTGGATATAAAAGGTTATTGCGGTAAATGAAGTTACGGGCTGAAACTGAATATTCAACTCCAGTCCGTATAGTACAGAGGCTCCATGTCAGAATTGGATCATCATGATGCGGTGTGGAAAGATTTTGTTTTTGTCGCTCGGTTTTCGTTGGCATATCCAAAGATGGTGTGCCCCATAGCCGAACGTGAAATACTCGTCAAGCCGGATCTCTTTCTTTAGACTCTCCATGCTTGTGCGAAGTTCGTTTTCGTCTTTTGAAAAAAGAAGCGTGTTAATAATTCTGAAATATAGATTTGTCACTTCGCTGCAGTAAGGGCAAAAAGGGTGTTCAATCGTTACGTTCATAATTGTCTTCGTTTAGTGCATTAGTCATGATAGATTCTCCTTCCTGGTTGAAAATCTCAATAGTCGAGTAACCATCGTTTTCTTCGGGAAACAAAAGCTCGGAAGTATCACGCAAAGCCTCACTTCTTCCATGAGAAAGACGGCTGTCAATGATATTCGAAACATCTTTGCAACGCCAGGACCGGACGATTGCCTCTGCTTCCTCATAACTGTTGGCTTCCACAGTGAAATAGTCTCTTTCCCAACTTGTGACTTTACAGTCTTGATAAAATTCAAATTTTCCCATAAGCCATGTCTTCTAACGTACTACTTCAACTATATCCTCAATCCTGCCATACAGTATTGAGCGTAATGCGGTTTTGTCTATGGCATAATATTCTTGGATATGCCCGTATTGTTTGACGAAATACCGCTTGAGAACATCGGAAAAATCAAAATGATAACCGCTCAAGGCAATCCCCCGTTTGAAATAGGTGCTTTCGCTCACGTTGCGAGTAATCCAATTCTTGTCTTCTCTATTGAGTTTGCCGCCATTATTCAGATGTTCCCGTAACTTATACACTCGGCTGCCTTGTAATGTTGCCAGCTCCGGAACATCCCATTGAACGAATTTTGTTGCTATCTGTGCCATATTGCTTAATCATGAATAATAATTTCATCTCGGAATACTGAAATCTCTTTGCCGCTTTCAAGGCGGACAACTATGGTAGTGCCATAGTCGTCCACAATTACACCTTCCGTGTAGCCTTTATAAGCCGTGGATAAAGTACAGGATAAACCTATAATATCGCTTTCGTTATCAAATGTTCTGTTGCTCATCACTATTATATTTTTATTTCCCACTTGCCTTGAGAGAAGATTCTAAAACTCACATATTCATTTTCAAATTCATAAGTTAGAATTTTAATATAGACTTTATCTTTTGCTTCCAGTGAGGCAACCAATTGGTCCATTTCTTTTTCTGGATATTCCCACCGGGAAGGAAATTCTGCATCAACAGAATTGCCATACTTGTTTGCATAACAACTGAAATTGTCATCCAAGAAAGCCTCTATCTTATTGAGGTCATTTTGGTTTTCCGTACTTGCGTAGAAAATGTTTGTCGCATAATTTGCCATATAATTCTATTTTAAGTTTTCTTTTTTTCCCTCATGTAGCATTTACTACTTCAGGCTTGATTAATTATGTCGCTTCATAAGGTGTCATGGCTCTTTATGCAAGGTTTCACGACCAAATACTACCGCTAAGGTGGAGATTTTGTTGTGAACCTCAAGGATACCTTGCATACAAGAAAGACATGACAAATACCTTTGCGGCACAATTCATCAAATAGCCCGAAGTCGAATGCTTATAGGGACAAATATTTACTCGTAAACTTATAAAGGAATATATTGCAGCGAAAAGAGAAAGGACGGAGTCAAAGGGAGTCCACTTTCTGCTGTCTAAAAAGGGAGTGGCAGAGTGAGCAAAAACAGTTTAGTTTAGTCCATTAGCCTATATATATGCTAAACTAAAGTAAACTAAAAATAGACAAATATTTGATTGCTTGGATGATTATTTTTAACTTTGCACATATTGATATCGATCATTGAAAACAATACTTTTCTCTTTTCGCTGCGAATTCCTGGATATATGAAAAAACATATATTGAATCAGGATGAGAAAGCATAGTAATAGCTTGGATTGGTGCTTTGATTGCAAGCAAGTGAAAGGAATGAAAAGTAATGCAAACAAAAAAACGAGGATTTACCTAAAAAACCATTTTTGTTCCTGATTTGTTTCTTGTTTCAGAAACAAAATTTATAAACTACTCATTTGCAAATGGTTAAATAGTTGTATATTAAATTTTCCAGATAATGAAAGATCAGAAAAATTATAATTAACTTTATAATTCCTAATACCCCCCCCAATATTATAT
>JADIMG010000098.1 GCA_017694875.1 Candidatus Gallipaludibacter merdavium | reverse complement strand
GTCGCATTGTGGGGTAAGGGGAAGGTATGCACAAATCGGACAAAATTCACGCTCATACTATCATGATGCATAGTGTTCAAGCTCTTTACTGCAATTGAGATTGCCATTGAGATTGCTTGCGGATTTTAGGTCTAATAATTGAATGGCGATTCAATTATTGCAATAAGGCTGTATCCTGCCTAAACATGGGCAAGTTTGACTTAAGATTCTGCTTGCAGCAATTGTCGGTTTTCACTATCTTTGCAGAAAATTTTTCCTGATGGATATTGCACTTCAAATAATTGGATACATGGCAGGGACGTGCTTGGCAATAGCCCAATTTCCACAAGCCATTAAGGTATATAAAACCAAGGACACACATAGCATCTCGTTGCTTATGTTCACCATCCTGACAACGGGAGTATTCTTTTGGTTTCTGTATGGTGTATTGGCAAACATACCGGAAATGTGGATTACCAATGGAATATGCCTTGTGCCCTCTTTCTATATACTATATATGTCCATCAAAAATTTACGTAACGAGAAAAAGAAATAACACAGATAAAGGAATATGAAGAGTATAGTTATCATCAACGGCCCTAATCTGAATCTTTTGGGCACACGAGAACCCAACATTTATGGCAACCAATCATTTGATGACTATCTAGCCTCTCTCCCAACGCTTTATCCTGATGTTCATTTTGAATATTTCCAAAGCAATCACGAAGGCGATTTAATTGACAAACTGCACGCAGTCGGTTTTTCTGTAGATGGTATTGTACTTAACGCAGGTGCATATACCCATACTTCCATAGCATTGGCTGATGCCATAAAGGCTATAAGCAGTCCGGTTGTAGAAGTACATATCAGTAACGTACATGCCAGAGAAAGTTTCAGACGTCAATCCTTTCTAAGTCCTGTGTGCAAAGGTGTTATATGTGGTTTTGGCCTTCAATCCTACACATTGGCAATAGCAGCATTAATAAACGAATAAAATAATATAGAATGAAATCATGAAATCCACTAAGATTGTTGCAACCATTAGCGATAAACGCTGTGATGAATCATTTATACGCGAATTATATGAAGCGGGTATGAATGTTGTACGCATGAACTCGGCCCATCTGACGGCAGAAGGTTTCAATAAAATCATCACTAATGTACGTGCCGTTTCTCCACAAATTGGTATTTTAATGGATACAAAAGGGCCAGAAGTGCGTACCACTGTGGCTGAAAATGACCAAATCGAAATAAAGACATCAGACCGTATCCGTATCATGGGTAATCCTGAGCAGATGTCAACCCATGAATGCATCTGCGTAAACTACGTTAACTTTGTCAGAGATTTGAATGTGGGCGATGACATCCTGTTTGACGATGGCGAAATTGAACTGAAAGTAATCAAAAAACAGGAAAACCATCTGATTTGCGAAGCCCAAAACGACGGAACACTAGGCAGTCGTAAAAGTGTGAATGTTCCTGGTGTCAGAATCAATCTGCCATCACTTACTGAACGCGACAAACAAAACATCTTGTATGCCATTCAGAACAATGTAGATTTTATTGCACATTCCTTTGTAAGAAACAAACAGGATGTATTGGATATACAAGAAATCCTTGATGCACATAAGAGTCCTATAAAAATCATCGCAAAAATTGAAAACCAGGAAGGAGTTGACAATATTGATGAAATTATCAAATATGCGTATGGTGTAATGGTGGCACGTGGTGACTTGGGTATTGAGATTGCCCAGGAAAAGATTCCGGGAATCCAACGGCGCCTGATAAGGAAATGTGTACAAGCCAAAAAGCCAGTCATTGTAGCTACCCAGATGCTCCATTCCATGATTAACAATCCCCGCCCAACACGTGCCGAAGTAACAGACATTGCCAATGCGATTTATTATAGAACAGACGCACTGATGCTCAGCGGAGAAACTGCTTATGGAAAATATCCGGTTGAGGCAGTTAAGACCATGGCAAAAATTGCCAAAGAGGCAGAATTGACCAAAATGGCAGAAAACGACATTCCAATCGAAATTCTGACAAACGATATTACATCTTACCTCTCCCATTCTGCTGTGATGGCGGGTAAGAATTTAGGTACAAAAGCTATCATTACCGATACATACAGTGGAAAAACAGCCCGTTATGTAGCTGCATATCGTGGCAACAATCCAGTATTGGCAATTTGCTACAACGAGCCCTCTACACGTACCTTGGCATTGTCATACGGTGTTTTCCCTCTGTATCTGCCTGAAGCGGAAAATTCTCGCGCCTATTTTTTGAAAGCATTGAAAATGCTACTGAAAGACGGTTGGATCACTTATGAAGATAATATATGCTATCTGAGTGGAAGTTTCAGCGGTGGCATTGGTACAACCTTCTTAGAGATTAACCGAGTTGAAAATATTTTTGAAGAAGGGGAGAAATATCTCCTACCAAATTTCTAGACTACTATATGAGGCTATTAACTATTATCAGTTTAATCATTTACTTCACCATTGCTTCCTATGCACAAATTAGCGTTACAGGCAAACTCTTGGACGCTGAAACCGAAAACCCTATTGATTTTGCCAATATATCTGTTAGCAAATCCGGTGAAACAGCCCCTTTTACCGGTACTGTAACTGATGCAGACGGCAATTTTACAGTCAGCCTCTCCAAAGGAACTTACATTGTCAAATGTTCCTTTATTGGCTATATTGAAAAAAGCAAAACCATCAAGGTTGATTCCAAACCGCTTCAAATGGGTAATATATACCTTGAAAGCGACAACCAGCAATTACAGGAAATTGAAGTTGTGGCTCAAGGTAGCAATATGCGTTTTGAACTGGACAAAAAAGTCTTCTCCGTTGACCAGAACATAGCTTCTGCGGGCGGTGTAGCCACTGACATCCTACAAAACATTCCGTCTGTTGATGTAGACGGAGAAGGTAATATTTCTTTACGAAACAATGAAAGTGTTGAAGTGTGGATCAATGGTAAACCCTCTGGTCTTACAGCAGATAATAGAGGACAAATCTTGGAACAGCTCCCGGCAGAAAGCATAAAGGAAATTGAGGTCATCACTAATCCATCAGCCAAATATGACCCGGAGGGAACTGCCGGTATCATTAACATTGTCATGAAAAAAAACCGTAAAGCAGGTTATTACGGAAGCGTTTCAGCTGGCACCAACTATCCTTGGGGAGGTATTCCTGGATATAATGCCAGTGCAAATATCAATTTCAGCCAAGGAATTGTTGATTCCTATCTGAATATCGGCTATCGCAACAACAACAATATTGGTGGTACATTAAGTGACAGATATGACTATCTCCCCACCGATACCATCAATCTATATCAAATCGGCAAAAACAACAGAAACTACAACGGCTTATTTGTGAGAGCTGGCATTGATTTCAGAATTACCGACAACAGTTCAATCGGCCTGTCTGGATTTGGAATGTTTGGAAAAAATACGACAAACAACACAAAGAACTACGAAGAGAAAAACATAACAACTGACACACACATTCGCACCTACGACCGTCTGGAAGAAGGTAGTGGAAAATTTCCAGGAGGAAATGTAACCTTGGATTACAGAATAGATTTTACACCCAAGCAAAATCTATGGGCAAGTGTAAACTATTCACAGCACAATTCCTCCAATAGTTCCACCTATACACAAAATGATGTTACCAATGGCACTCAATTGAGCAGTAAACAGCAGCAGAATAAAACAAACAATAATAGCCGCTGGACAATCAAGGCCGATTATACCAATAACTTTACAGAAAACAGTCGGCTGGAAGCTGGTTGGCAAACGTCTTTACGCTATCAGCTAAGTACAGCCGATGCAATGGACCTGCTAACCCAACAGCCATTGGAAGAGTTCTATAATGACTTTGACTATCGCGAACAGGTTCATGCGCTATATGTAACCTATGGTAACCGTTTTTGGGAAAAACTCAGCGCACAGGTTGGCCTTAGAGGGGAATATATGCTCCGTCACACAACTACGAATGGAGTAGAAAACAAGCCTCAAAGCTATTTTCAATTATTTCCCAGTGCTTATCTTTCATACTCTCTTCCTAAAGGGAATGAACTGCAAGTGAACTATACACGTCGTGTTGACCGTCCACGCGGACGCCAAATCAATCCATTCAAAGACTTGTCTGATTCTACCAACATCTCTTATGGAAATGAGGAACTGCTCCCACAATTCTCTTCTGCACTGGAATTGAATTACCTGAAAAATTGGCAATCACACACTCTGTCTGCCGGCTTGTTTTACAGGTATTCTGATGGAGTGATACAAAACATCAGATATGTAACTAACGGTCAGATGGAAAACACATATGTAAATGTATCACGCTCACAAAATGCCGGTATTGAATTAGTTAGCAAAAACAAGCTGTGGGGTGAATTCCTTCAATTGACAACATCGGTAAATGCCTATTTCAGCCAAATGGATTCAGCAACCTACTCTTTTGAAAAAGCAACCGTCTATATACCCCAACAGAACAATTTTACTTGGTCTGCACGTATGAATGCATCCTTCCTGTTTTTAAAGAACCTGACCGGACAAATAACCGGCCGCTATTCTTCGCCACGCTTATTGGCACAAGGACGCACCGCACACTCCTATGCACTGGATTTGGGACTAAGAGCCACCTTCTTCGACCGACAGCTAAGTGTAAACTTAATGGCACGCGACATTTTGGATTCTCGTGGCAGAAAATCAGAAAACTGGAGTGATAATTTCTATGAATATTCAGAATTCCAATGGCATGGCCGTACAATAGGACTCACTGTTACCTACAATTTCGGAAACATGAAACCTAAAAAGAAAAACAAGCCTGTAGATACTATGGATGAATCAATGGAAATGGATGAATAGCCATCAATAAATAAAAAACATCAGAAATCCGGTTCCCAAGTAATAGGGACCGGATTTTTGTTTACATACGGCTTACTATGATTGTAATCGTATCCAAAAGGTTCTGTCTATACGCCATTACCCGCTTTTCACTGCAATCAATGGCAAAACAAGGTTATCAATATCGGAACTGCCAATTCCAATGCAATGCCATGAAAAACAGATACTGGCAACCATTTGCCATCATTACCGGAAGCCTTAAGAATGATAGGCAAACATACATCCATTGAATTGATACCAGACACAGAAATGGCAGCACAACTACCTCCTTTATTGGTAAAAAAAGCACACCCAAACATCGCTATCATTTCCCTAAACACATTGACCAATAACGCTAAAGAAGCCCATTTCGTCGCTTCGTCAATTCCTACCGTCATTGTTTTCATATCCAAAATGAGAACAGAAGAAAGGGAATAATAGCCAAATCCACTGCCAATAGCCATAAGGTCGGACAATGTATATTCATGAAGAAGGAACACAGCCAACATGGTGAACAGTAGCGTCCCTATTATTGTAAAAACAGGAAGTAACAACATCTGCCACTGGAAGGAATGTATGATATAAGTTAATCCTTCGTTGGATCCCAAGCCCAATCCTGCCAGAAAAACCAATATTGAAAGTAACAATACGGGAAGAATGGGGAGTGACAAAACAGCAGGCGCATAACCTGACAAGCCTAAACAAATTCCCCCCAAGAAGCAGACAAAAGCAATTATGTTTTCTTTCATTTTTTACCTCCTTCCTTTTTTTTCTGCCAATATCCTAAAAAATATGCAGCAGCAAAACTACCTAACACACCACTCAATGCAATGATAGCTGCCTGCAGACCAAATTTGGTAATGTTGTCCATCAGCATTTGGTTTCGACCAACGGAAATACCAAACACAAACAACAATAAAAAAACCACATATTGTGTAGCTGCCCCTATTCTATGAACAAAACGTATATTACGAAGCAGATAACCTATTCCAATTCCAAGAAACAACAAAAATAAAATACGAAACATAAGCAATACTTTTATAGTTAATAATCAAATAGTTACATTGCATAAAAGCTCTTCCGCTCTCACACACAAAAAACTTTCCTCTTCAAATAGAAAAGGAATGAACAAGTAACAATAAAAGTAGTTTTGCTTAGATAAAACCGCTAAACCAATAGACGTGCACAACCCTACATAGCCGTTCCTCGGCATGTATGTTCAATTTTTTGATATGTGCAAATCGCATCGTCATAGTTTAGAACAATTAATCGGCTAGTGTTTCCAAATGATTACAGACATATAACAAACATCAGAACTATTTGTTCGATTGAAATAGCTTACGGAAAAAACTTTTCTGCGAAGCATCTTCTGACATATCACCACTATACGGCTCCCAAGCTTTCCCTGAAGATATCATCTGATAGATAACCCCCCAATCAGGCAAACCGCCCAAATTCCTGTCATCAATAAACAAGTCTGCTGCCAATTTCCGTGCACACGCATGTTCTTCTTGCTCTTCCGGAAAATTGCTGTTAACAGCATAGAACTCAAGTCCTCTTTTTTTACAGAATTCCAATGCCTCTTCCAGTTCTTTACCTTGTCTTACGGTCCAAAGAATCAATTGATGACGACCTTCCTGTTGTATTTTTTTGAGCGTTGCAATGGCGAAAGGAATTTCCTTACCTATTTTTGGGTATTCGTGTGTAACGATTGTTCCGTCAAAGTCTACTGCTATTATCATAATATACTATTTTTCCTGTTTGTCTGTTTTTTCAGTCCAAGACATCTCATATTCAATCCTGGCTCGAGTCGGTTTGCAGAAATAAACACCTACTGCAGATATACCGGCACAAAATACAAGCGATTTCTGTTGCAGCAAATAAAAAGCAAAGATACTGACAATCAATCCTATTCCGATAAAAATCAATCGTAACAAACTATATGTACAATACTTTTTTTCTTTCTGGTGCTCAGGTTGTGCTGCCAAGGTTTTTACCATTCTGTTATGTAATCCCAATCCTCCCGGAACAGACAAAAGTGTATATAAAATCACTACATAGGATATAACGATTCCTTCTTTACTTTGAGGATCCACATACCATAGACCGTTCTTTGCGCCCCAAAAGCCAATGGCCGCAGCAGCCACAGCCAAAAGAATACTGGCATAATAAGTTAAATTGAGTTTTGCAAATGTGCTCATATTCAAATTATATTTGTTTATCCCTCAAAAACGACTCTGTTGAGGATGGATTTCCCCAAAGTTATCTCGTCTGTATATTCCAAATCATTTCCCACGGCCACACCTCTAGCAATCACAGTGATTCTGACCTGATATGGTTTCAGCTTCTTATAGATATAATAAGCTGTCGTATCACCTTCCATTGTAGTCGGCAATGCCATAATTATTTCCGCAATATCATTATTAATCACTCTCTGCACCAATGAATCTATCTCCAAATCACTGGGTCCTATCCCATCCATTGGAGAAATGATACCTCCCAACACATGATACAGTCCTTTATATTGACGTGTGTTTTCAATCGCCATAACATCTTTGATGTTTTCAACCACACAAATCAAACTCGCATCCCGTTGGGGCATGGAACAGATTTCACAAACTTCCGTATCAGAAATATTATGGCATACCTTACAATAATGCACTTCTTTTTTAAGTCGGAGAAGCGCAGTAGCAAAATGTTCAACATCAACCTCATCCTGTTTAAGAAGATGAAGTACCAAACGCAATGCAGTTTTCCTGCCGATTCCCGGTAATTTTGCAAACTCGTTTACTGCATTCTCCAATAATACGGATGGATATTCAGCCACAATATTTTTTTTGTGCAAAGATACGGCATGATAATTGAAGTAACAAATGAAAAGAAAAGAAGGGTTTAAAATGGTATTAAAAAAAGGAATCGATACATGAGAATAGACAAAATGATGAATTATAAGAAACATCGTCAATTTTTCCACATAAACCGCCATTTTCTGCACGTGCTATACGCTGATAAGGATGTATTTTTGCCTTGTCGATTTTGACAAACAATTCATTCAATTATAAACAAATTAAAAACACAATCAATCATGAAAAAAGTATTACTTTTTGGTGCAGCTATCTTGACTGCAATGTCAATGAGTGCAAAAGTGTATAATTTTGGAGGTATCCAAGCTAGCGACATCACAACTGATGGCACTATCGGTACTTATACTATGGATGGTGTAGAAATTCCTTCTGTAAGTGCAGGAGAAAATACAGACATCAATTGTACATTAAACGGAATGGAAGATTTGGTTATTAATTACAAAAATTCCAGCGGAAAAGACAACATCCTGAAATTTGCTGCTGATTACCTGCAAGCAGATGGAAAAAATGTTATCCTTTCATTTTCAAATGTAACTATAGGTGATGAAATTATATTATTGGTTTCTGCCAAAGGTGGTACTCCATCTGTATTTGAAGCATTAAGCGGATGCGAGGCTGATGCAAACAATCCTGCAAGCGTTGGAAAAATTGACGAGTTAGCTGATTATGTACAAGTGAAATTCACAGCTACTGCAAGCGATGTACAAATTAAAGAAACATCTGGTGGCTATCGTATCATCTCTGCAACTGTAGGTTCTACCGAATCTGCTATCCAAAATGCCATTGCAGAAAAAATTAGCTTCAACGGCAATGTTATTTCTAATGTTGAAGGCTTGAACCTTTCTGTTTACAATGTATTGGGTAAATTGATGGTTACTTCTAATGGTGACATCGATATGAGCGCATATCAAACTGGCGTATACGTTGTACGCGCTGAAGGCGTTAAAGGTGCTTTGAAAATCCGCAAATAAAAACAAATTAATAGTATAGAAAGGAGATGCACTGTCCATGACGGTGCATCTTTTTTTGCGTCTAATTACCGCATAAAATATTCCTGACAGCAAACATTATTGCAATAACATCCATTGCTTAGCAAAACAAACAGTCATGTATTTTCTGCATGCCTAAAAAGAACCCCTAATAGAATAATAAGGTATGTAAAAGTGGAAGCTGAATTATTGCATTATCCAAAAGAAAAAGCTAACTTTGGCGGCAAATTAGCAAGAAAAATAGTGATATGGCAAAAGACAATAATAACAATGGCGGTTCTTTTCACAATGCCCTAACATCAGGTAGTAAGATAGTAGGAACAATAACGGCTGACAGTGATTTCCGTATTGATGGCCACGTTGAAGGAGAACTGAACTGTAAAGGAAAAGTTGTTATAGGAACACAAGGATTCATGAAAGGAACCATTGACTGCCAAAACGCAGAAATACATGGTACCGTGGAAGGAAAAATCTTGGTGAGCGATACATTAACGTTACGCCAAACCGCTCATGTAACAGGAGAAATGGACATTCAGACATTGGTTATTGAACCCAATGCACAATTTAACGGTACTTGCACGATGAAGAAGGCTCCCAAGAAGGAAACAACAACAAAATAAACCCTAAACACAATACCTTAAAAACACAAAGAATTATGGCAACTATTAAACCATTCAAGGGCATTCGCCCTCCGAAAGAACTTGCAAAAAAAGTATCTTCGCGTCCATATGACGTATTGAATTCAGAAGAAGCACGAGCAGAAGCTGAAGGCAATGAAATGTCATTGTATCACATCATCAAACCTGAAATCGATTTTCCGGTTGGCACAGACGAACATGACGAACGTGTGTATGAAAAAGCTGTGGAAAACTTCAAGAAATTCAGACAAAAAGGTTGGTTGAAACAGGACGACAAAGAAAACTATTACGTATATGCACAAACTATGAACGGCCGTACCCAATATGGTCTTGTTGTTTGTGCTGCCGTTGAAGACTATATGAACGGCAATATCAAAAAGCACGAATTGACCCGCAAAGACAAGGAAGAAGACCGCATGAAACACGTACGCGTGAACAATGCCAATATCGAACCTGTTTTCTTTGCATATCCTCATCGGGACGATTTGGACAAAATCATTGCAGAGGTAACAGCTAAAACACCTGAATATGATTTTGTTGCCGATTTGGACGGCTTCGGTCACAAGTTCTGGGTGATTGACGATGAAGCAACCATCAAACGCATTACTGAAATCTTCGCTCAAATTCCATATATGTATATTGCTGATGGTCACCACCGTAGTGCAGCAGCAGCATTGGTTGGACATGAAAAGAAGCTTCAAAACCCAAACCACCGCGGTGATGAAGAATATAACTATTTCTTGGCTGTATGCTTCCCTGACAACCAACTGAATATTATTGACTATAACCGCGTCGTTAAAGATTTGAATGGTCTGAGCGATGAAGAATTTCTGAACAAATTGTCCAAAAACTTCATTGTTGAAGAAAAAGGCACCGAAATTTACAAACCTCAGAAACTTCATAATTTTTCAATGTATCTTTCTGGAAAATGGTATTCACTCACAGCAAAAGAAGGTACATACAATGACAATGACCCTATAGGCGTATTGGATGTTACCATTTCCTCCAATCTGATTTTGGACGAAATTTTGGGCATCAAGGACTTGCGCACCGACAAACGCATCGACTTTGTTGGGGGCATTCGCGGTTTAGGCGAACTGAAAAAACGTGTTGATAGCGGTGAAATGAAAGTTGCACTGGCTTTGTATCCCGTTTCCATGAAACAATTGATGGATATAGCCGACAGTGGCAATATCATGCCTCCAAAAACAACATGGTTTGAGCCTAAACTTCGTTCGGGATTAATTATCCACGAATTAATTTAGGAAAACAATTATTTAAATGATAAGCAGTAAATTAAGAACATACTCCGTTTATTTGTTTTGTCTTATTCTATTAGCCTCCTGCGGTGTGAATGCACGCATCAAAAAGGCTGACAAACGCTATTCGATAGGCGAATACCAAGCTGCAGGCGAGATGTATCGCTCCGCTTATTCAAAAGTATCCCGAAAAGACAAGCGTAAAAAAGGGTATGTAGCATTCAGACAAGGCGAATGTTACCGGTTGACCAATAACAAGCGCGCCGCTACAGCTTATCGGAATGCCATTACCAATCGCTATAACGATACGACACTCGTGCTGCGGTACGCCCAAGTACTGCAGCGCGATGGTCGCTATGGCGAGGCAGCCAAACAATATGCCAACTATCTCAAAAAATACCCCAATAACATTACGGCTCAGCGGGGATTGGCTTCATGTGAGCAAGCTGCCGAATGGAAACAAATCTTCTCACGTTATAAAGTAACGGAAGCTAAGGAAATTAACGAAAAACGTTCCAGCACATTTTCTGCATCCTACATTGGTTCCTCAACCGACGCCATTGTGTTTTGTTCAACCCGCTCAACAGACCGCAAAATGTTGAGACAGAACAGTTCCATCACAGGCATGCCCAACAACGACATATTCAGTATGCGGAAAAATGCTTCCGGAAAATGGGAAGACGCAGAAAAAATAGCAGCTGTAAGCACCGAATATGATGAAGGTGTATGTTCCTTTACATCCGACGGAAAAATGATGTATTTTACCCACGCCCAAGCCATAAACGGAAGTGATAGAGGTGCGGAAATATGCACTTCAAGCCGTTCTGGCGGAGAATGGGGAGAACCCCAACCCATCAAATTGTTTGAAGACAGCACCATTACAGTTGCCCACCCTAGCATTAATGCAACAGGTGATACACTCTATTTCGTTTCTGACGCTCCAGGAGGTGTTGGAGGCAAAGACATATGGATGGCAGAAATGGTGGAAGGCAATTGGACCAACATACAGAATCTGGGTGATGTCATCAATACTCCAGAAGATGAAATGTTTCCCTATATCCGCAATAACGGTGAATTATATTTTGCCTCAAACGGTCATCCCGGCTTTGGAGGATTGGATTTGCAAAAAGCAATAAAAGACGAATCCGGTAACTGGGTAGTTGTGAATATGGGTGTTCCATTCAACAGTGAAGGCGATGATTTTGGAATTTGTTTTGCATACGATTCAGAAAGCGGATTCTTTTCATCCAACCGCAAAGACAAGAAAGGCTATGACAAAGTTTACAGCTTTGTACTACCTGAACTGGTGTATGCACTCGAAGGACGTGTCAGCGACAATAACGGGGAACCATTATCTGACGCCTATATACGCATAGTAGGCAACGATGGTACCATCGTTAAAATGCGCAGCAAAAAGGATGGCAGCTACCGTTTCAAAATGAACCCTAACGTAAAATATGTCTTGATGGCATCATGTAGGGGTTATTTGAATCAAAAACAAGAAGCAAGTACAGTCGGCTTCACCGACAGTAAGGTAGTAACCACACATTTTACCCTGTCTCCCATAAGCAAGCCTGTAACAATGGACAATATTTTCTATGAATTCGGAAAATGGACATTGACGCCCGAATCGGAAAGCGGTTTGGAAGAACTGATTAAGCTTCTGAACGACAACCCCAATATTACTATAGAAATTAGTGCACATACTGACCGTGTTGGCAATGAACAGTTCAACAAGGAGCTTTCGGAAAAGCGTGCGCAGTCCGTTGTCAATTATCTGATTGAGCATGGCATCGAAAAAGAAAGACTGACTGCAGTAGGCTATGGCAAAGAACAGCCTGTTGTAGCCGATAAGACCATCCACACCAAATATCCGTTCATTCCTATCGGGCAAACACTTGATGAAACATTCATTGACAGCCTAACCGAGGAACAGCAAGAGATGGCTAACCAAATCAACAGACGCACAGAATTTAAAGTTTTGAAGACGACTTACAAGCTCTATTAATATGAAACAATATCTTGATTTGCTGCAAACCGTACTGAAAGAAGGCATCCATAAGGAAGACCGTACCGGCACAGGTACAACAAGCATATTCGGATACCAAATGCGCTTTAATATGGACGATGGGTTTCCATGCCTGACAACCAAGAAGCTGCACTTGAAATCCATCATCTATGAATTACTATGGTTTTTACGCGGTGACACCAATATTGCCTATCTGAAAGAACATGGTGTAAGCATATGGGACGAATGGGCTGATGCAAATGGAGATTTGGGACACATATATGGTTATCAATGGCGTTCATGGCCTGACTATAATGGCGGATTCATAGACCAAATAAGCGAAGCCATCAAAACCATAAAGGGGAACCCCGATTCGCGACGTATTATTGTCAGCGCATGGAATGTTGCCGACTTGGACAAAATGAATTTACCTCCATGCCACGCCTTTTTCCAATTCTATGTTGCCAATGGACGCCTCAGTCTGCAATTATACCAACGTAGTGCAGATATTTTCTTGGGTGTTCCGTTCAATATTGCCAGCTACGCTTTGCTGCTGCACATGGTGGCACAAGTGACAGGGCTAAAAGCCGGTGATTTTGTTCACACATTAGGAGATGCACACATCTACTCCAATCATATCGAACAAGTGAAACTACAGTTGAGTCGTGAACCGCGTCCCCTGCCCCGTCTGAAAATGAATCCGGAAGTAAAGGATATTTTTGATTTCCAATACGAAGATTTTGAGCTAATAGACTACAACCCACACCCGCACATCAAAGGTGCAGTTGCTGTATAACCCATATAAATGACTCCCATGCTTTCCATCATTGTAGCCATTGACGAAAACTATGGTATTGGTAGAAAAGGTGATTTGCTTTGCCACCTGCCAAACGACTTGAAACACTTTAAGGAAATAACTAGCGGCCATCCTGTCATTATGGGTCGGAAAACTTATATGAGCCTACCCCGCCGTCCATTGCCCAACCGCAGAAACATTGTCATTTCACAACATGCTAACTATGCCTATGAGGGCGCAGAGATGGTGAACTCCATAGACGAAGCATTGCAACTCGTTGACCCAAAAGAGGAAACCTTTATCATCGGAGGCGGAAGTATATATGAACAATTGATGGAAAATGCAGACAAGTTATATATTACCCGCATCCATCATTCATGGGATGATGCCGATACTTTTTTCCCGAAAATCAAAACTGATACATGGCATAGAACAACGTGCGAACGGCATGATTCAGATGAAAGAAATGCCCATTCTTATTCGTTTGAAGAATGGGAAAGACTGTAAATCAACGTCTTTCCAATGGCGTACGAACCAATTCTATTTTTCCCAATTTGGGCATCAGTACAAGTATTTGAGCCTGTCTTTTCCTGACATAAGCTGACGGATGGGCAGGTGACATTTTATGCGGATTGGGCAAACATACTGCCAAAAGAGCCGACTGACTTTTGGTAAGATTTTTGGCAGTTGTATTGAAATAGATTTCCGAAGCAGCTTCCACCCCAAAGATGCCATCCCCCATTTCAATGACATTCAGATAAACCTCCATAATCCGTTCTTTCCCCCAAATACATTCTATAAGCAAAGAATAATACAATTCAAACGCCTTTCTGACATAAGTTCTGCTAGGAGTCAGAAATACATTTTTGGCTGTTTGTTGAGTAATAGTGCTTCCCCCTCTGATACGTTTGCCGCTTTTATTATCTTCCCAAGCCTGCTGAATGGCCTTCTGAGAAAATCCCCAATGGTGAGTAAACAGATTGTCTTCCGATGCAATGACCGCCCTCACCATATTGGGAGAAATTTGTTGGATAGGAACCCACTCCTTTCTGATATGCAAATGTTCACCAGTTTGCCAAGCCTGCATCTGCCGAATGAACATCAAAGGTGTATAATAAACCGGTACATATTTATAGACAAACACAGATGATAGCGTGAACACAAAGAAGCCCAATATAATATACAGCAGGCTTCTGAATATAAATCTTCTGCACTTTTTGCCGAATGTCTTTTTCTTAGTCATTGATTGTCAAAAAGAGTTCCTCCTGCAATTCAGCATTCTTTATATATTTGTACAAACTCTCACTCATCGTAACATGCACATTCTGTGACAATGCTTTAACCACCGCTTGTGTATCGGTATCAATCAATTTAAAATACAAAGGTATTTTCCCTTCATTTTGCGAGAGTTGCCCTTTTAGTTCCTGCACAAATGGAGGTGTAATATTTACCAATGGAATGGTCAATGTAATTTTTTTCACCAATAGTTCGACAGGCGTTTCTGACAATGGAAGAATACGCTGTATTTTCAACTCCAAGGGTAAATTCTCACTGGGCTTGAAATATGGGCGATCCGCACCACGCTGCTGTACAACAGCATATATCAACAGATACATGTCCTTTATCAGGTAATTCCGAAACTCAATGTAATCCTTCCCGAATAACGGAATTTCATAAGTACCATTATAGTCAATGAGTTTCATGATTCCATACATATTACCGGCTTTTGATTTACCTTCACGGCATTCTGTTACCATTCCACCTACAATGATGTTCTTTCCTTTCAAGGGTGCAAGGTCAACCAAATCGGTAGAAGTATGCGTGCAAATGCGTTTTAGAATAAACTCATACGTGTCAAGCGGATGTGCTGAAAGATACATTCCAATCAATTCTTTTTCCTTATTGAGTTTTTCCAGGGGTGACCATTCCTCTGCTTTCGGAAGTTCCGGCTTGGTCACTTGTACCATTCCCATGCTATCTCCGAAAAGAGAATTTTGTCCCTGCTGCATATCCAGTTGGTATTTGTTTCCATACTTGATAAGCGAATCAAGCACATTTTCGCCTTTTGAATTGGTTACAAACAATTGCTCACGTTGTATATCCGGTAGGCTATCAAAAGCACCAGCATAAGCCAAACTCTCCAACGTTTTTCTGTTGCAGGCGGTAAGATTGATTCGTTCCACGAAATCAAAAATGCTTTTGAATCTACCGTTTTTCTGACGCTCTTTAATAATGGCCTCAACAGCACCTTCACCTACTCCCTTGATACCTCCCAGACCAAAACGAATGTTTCCTTCCACATTGACAGTAAAATTAAGTTCACTTTCATTGACATCCGGCTCCAGCACCTTGATTTTCATCTTGCTGCATTCATCCATGAACTTGCTAACCTCAGTAATGTCATCCTTATTACGGGTCAAGTTGGCTGCCATAAATTCAGCTGGATAGTGTGCCTTCAAATAAGCGGTTTGATAAGCCACCCAAGAATAACAGGTCGCATGCGATTTGTTGAATGCGTAAGATGCAAATTTTTCCCAATCGCCCCATATTTTCTCCAATACCTTAGGGTCATGTCCGTTTTTCATTCCCCTGGAAATGAAGTCAGGCTTCATATGGTCCAATTTGTCGCGTAACTTTTTTCCCATGGCTTTACGAAGCGTATCCGATTCACCACGCGTAAAATTGGCCAATAACCTTGACAAAAGCATGACCTGTTCCTGATACACCGTAATACCATATGTATCTTTCAGATAGATTTCCATCTCTGGAATATCATATACAATAGGCTCTTTCCCCTGCTTTCGAGCAATAAACTGGGGAATATAATCCATAGGGCCTGGTCGGTAAAGGGCATTCATGGCTATCAGGTCCTCAAAAGTGGAAGGCTGCAATTCCTTGAGGTATTTTTGCATGCCTGCGGATTCAAACTGGAATGTTCCAATAGTAGCACCTTCGCTGAACAATTTGTATGTCAATTGGTCGTCAATAGGAATATGGCTGATGTCCAAATCAATGCCCTTCGATTTCTTGATATTGGAAATCGCCTCTTTTATTATGGAAAGTGTCTTGAGTCCGAGAAAATCCATTTTAATAAGACCTACAGATTCAATAACTGAACCTTCATACTGTGTTACCAGTACATCCTCATTGCTTCCTTTTTCCTTCGCAGTACTAAGTGGTGCAAAATTGGTCAAATCATCCGCACCAATGATGACCCCACATGCATGCACACCCGTTTGACGTACCGTTCCCTCAAGCATTTCCGCATATTTAAGCGTATCCACCACATCCCGGGAACCAGACTCTTTCGCTTTTCTTAGTTCCGGCACATATTTGAAACAATTGGTAAGATTTACCTTAGGTATCTTTTTGGAGACAGGATCCATTTCAGCTTCTCCAAATTTATCTGGCACCATTTTAGTAAGCGCAATTACCTCAGGAAGAGGAACTTTCTGCACACGCCCCACGTCTTTTATGGATGATTTGGTAGCCATAGTACCATAAGTTATAATATGGGCAACCCTTTCCTTGCCATATTTTTCAGTGACCCATCTCAACACATCTCCGCGTCCGTCATCGTCAAAATCAATATCAATATCCGGCAAAGAAATACGGTCTGGATTCAGAAAACGTTCAAACAGAAGGTCATACTTGAGTGGATCTATGTCGGTGATAGTCAAACAATAGGCTACCACAGACCCCGCAGCAGAACCACGACCCGGCCCTACTGATACTCCCATATTTCGGGCAGCCTTGATGAAATCCTGCACAATAAGGAAATAGCCAGGGAAACCCATCGTTTTCATGATATAGAGCTCAAATATAATCCGCTCCCTGATTTCATCTGTTATAGTGTCATAACGTTTCTCTGCACCTTCCCATGCTAATTTAGCCAAATAATCAGCTTCGAGTTTAATCCTATATAGTTTATCGTATCCTCCCAGTTGCTTGATTTTTTTCTGTGCCGCTTCTTCCGATAAAACCACTTCACCTTTCTCATTCCGAGTAAACTCATCAAAAAGCTGCTGTTCCGTAAATTTCTGCCGGTATTCCTGTTCCGTTCCAAATGACTCAGGAATATCGAATTTCGGCATGATGGGTGGTGAGTCAATGCTAAAAGTTTCAACCTTATCGGCTATCTCCAACGTATTCTGCAAAGCCTCTGGTATATCGCCGAAAATCTCCTGCATCTCGTCGGGTGTCTTCAACCATTCCTGCTTGGTATATCTCATTCGCGTAGGATCATCCAGATCCTTGCCCGTGCTAAGGCATATAAGCCGGTCATGTGCCTCTCCATGCACTTCTTCTACAAAATGGACGTCATTGGTCGCAATTACTTTTGTATGTGTCTTCTCCGCCAATTGCAGGATAACCTCATTCACAGCCTTTTGATGTTCATAAGTAGTCCTATCTGCCCCAGGCTTATCTGTTTTATGGCGTTGCATTTCCAAATAAAAGTCTTCTCCCCAGATGCCCTTAAACCACTTTATGGCATTTTCAGCCTCATCAATATCTCCATTCATTATTTTTTGCGGTATCTCACCGCCCAAACAAGCAGAACAGACAATTAGTCCTTCATGATACTGCTGAAGCAGCTGTTTGTCAATTCGTGGACGATAATAATACCCATCTATCCAAGATGTAGACACCAGTTTACACAAGTTTTTATATCCTGTTTTGTTTTTTGCAAGCAATATAAGATGCCATCCGCTTCCATCTTCTTTCAGTTCTTTCAATGTATGTGAACGACGTGCGCAATATGCCTCAACTCCGACAATTGGCTTGAAAAGTTTATTTTCAGCAGCCTTTTTCTGTGCGAGTAATTCTTGTTTCTGTTCCTCAGAAATATCACTGTCGGCCAGTTGCTTGTCTATGGATTTTATTTCATCTTTCACCTTCCCATTTTTCTTTGCCGCATAATCCAACAACTCTTTTATTCCAAACATATTGCCATGGTCGGTCAATGCCATAGCCGTCATACCATTTTTGACACATTTATCAACCAAATCCGGAACTTTCGACATACCATCAAGAATGGAATAATGCGAGTGAACGTGTAAATGAACAAAATTCATATATTACTTTATATCCAATTTATAATCAGTTGTTTATATTTGCTTACAAGACACATTTTGTCTGTTTACAAAGGTATGAAAAGCATTTCGACACAGCAAATTGATAAAAGGAAAGATATCAACAACCTGTCTATTTATGACTACACGTCTTAACTGACAGGAAATAAAGGGACTATCAAGAACAATAGCAAAGCATATAAAAGATGCATATAAAAGAATGATGAACATCAATGTTTTTTTTATGCCTATATTTTATTTATTCAAGTATTTTGTGTAGATTTGTGGTTTGAAAAAATGTGTAAATAACGTAATCTATTATTGATATGAAATTTGTTGTATCGAGCACCAATCTTTTGGGGCATTTGCAATCTATCAGCCGCATCATCAATTCAAAAAACACGATGGCTATCCTTGACAATATTTTGTTTGAACTGGAAGGAAACATGTTGTCATTGACAGCATCTGATTTGGAAACAACAGCTATCACAAGATTTGAGGTTGACAATGCTGAAGAAAACGGAAAAGTAGCCATCAATACAAAAATGTTGTTGGATACCCTTCGCGAGTTCTCGGAACAGCCCTTGTTGTTTGAAATTAATAACGAGAACTTTGAGTTAATAATCAGCTCTGAAAACGGTAAATATACTTTTATTGGCAAAAACGGCGGCGAATTTCCCCAGTTACCTAGCTTATCTGCTGAAACATTGGAATTGACCATACCTGGCAATTCTCTGTATAACGCCATCAACAAGACACTGTTTTGCACAGCTGACGACGAATTACGTCCAGTAATGAATGGTATCTATTTTGACATGACAGGTGAGCAGCTTACGGTTGTTGCCACCGATGCCCACAAACTGGTACGCTTGCATACAAACATCAATGCTCAACTGGGAACTGGATTTATCTTGCCTAAAAAACCAGCTACCTTATTGAAGAATATTCTTGCCAAAGAAGAAAACGATGTCCACATCAGCTTTGACTCCAAGAATATCCGCTTTGCATTGACCAACTATACCGTTGTTTGTCTACAAGTGGAGGGACGTTTTCCTAACTACAATGCAGTCATTCCACAAAACAATCCACGTAAGGTGATTGTAGACCGTGCAACATTTACAAATGCCTTGAAGCGTGTTTCCGTATTTGCAAACCAAAGCAGTAACCTGATTAAACTGAATCTGAACAATAACGCTATTGAAATTTCTGCTCAAGACATTGATTTCTCCACTTCTGCTGAAGAAACTATCAACTGCCAATATAATGACGAGCCAATGAACATTGGGTTCAAATCAACATTCCTGATTGATTTGCTGAACAATATTTCTTCATCTGATGTAGTAATGGAATTGTCAGACCCTTCAAGAGCCGGTTTAATACTTCCTTTTGAAAACGAAGAAAATGAAGATTTGCTGATGTTGCTGATGCCAATGCTTCTCAACGATTAATCTGAATATCTTGTATATATACCCTCTTCGACCCTATATCGGAGAGGGGTTTTTTATCTATGCTTACATCATGAAACTTGAACTGAAAAAACCTATCGTTTTCTTTGACCTGGAAACAACCGGTACGAATGTTACAACTGACAGGATTATTGAAATCTCCTATTTGAAGGTTTATCCCAACGGACGGGAAGATTCTAAAACAATACGGATTAATCCTGACATGCACATTCCAGAAGAAAGCACCAAAATTCACGGAATCACAGACGCCGATGTAGAAAAATGCCCTCGCTTCAAGGAAGTTGCCAAAGAAATCATGCAAGACATTGAAGGATGTGATTTGGCAGGATATAACTCCAACCGCTTCGATATACCGCTGCTGGTGGAAGAATTGCTTCGCGCCGGAGTTGATGTTGATTTCAAGAAACATCGTTTTGTGGACGTACAGGTGATTTTCCATAAAATGGAACAGCGTACTTTGTCTGCTGCCTATCAATTTTATTGTGGCAAAGAATTAGTAGCGGCTCATTCTGCCAATGCAGATACGCGTGCCACCTACGAAGTGCTGCAAGCCCAACTCGACCACTATCCTACTCTCAAGAACGACATAGCCTTCCTATCAGACTTTACCACCCAAAACAACAATGCCGATTATGCAGGAAGAATTATATATAATGCTAATGGACAAGAAGTTATAAATTTTGGAAAATACAAGGGACGACCAGTTGAAGATGTACTGAAAACTGACAAAGGGTATTACGGCTGGATACTACAAAGTGATTTTCCTCTATCCACAAAACGCATTTTTACTTCTATCATGCTTCGGATGAAAAAATAAAATCAGTGATGAATACTATTGCAGTTTGGTCATTTGCTTTTTTGCGGATGGCCAAACTGTCATTTTGACATTTATGCTACTCCGTCGCGATTTGGCAGACATATTGCTGATAACTAAAAAAAAACAGAATAAAACAAAACGAGATATGAAAAAAGAAGATAAAGAAAAAGAGCAGAAAACAGTTGAAAACACTGGTATTCAAGAAGATATAAAAGAAAATCAGGAAAAGGAAGAACAAAACGAAGCGAAGCTAGAAGAAGCATCCGGAAAAGATATGCAAAAAGAATTGGCCGAGTTGACAGAGAAATGTGCAGATTTGGCAGATAAGAACTTGCGTCTTATGGCTGAATTTGACAATTACCGCAAGCGTACGCAACGTGAAAAGGCAGATATTATCAAGAATGCAGGAGAAAAAATATTCAAAGATATGCTCCCCATCATTGATGATTTTGAAAGAGCTTTGTCCTCAATTGCACAAACGGAAGAAAACGCTTCACTGCGTGAAGGTGTAGAATTGATATACAACAAATTTGTCAATTTCCTGTCTCAAAATGGTGTGAAACCCATTGAAACAGAAAATGCTGATTTTAATGTAGAATTTCATGAAGCCATCACCACAATCCCAGCCCCCAATGAATCATTGAAGGGTAAAATCGTGGATTGTACCACAAAAGGCTACATGCTCAACGAAAAGGTACTTCGTTTTGCAAAAGTGGTCGTTGGAGAATAATGGCTTATATAGAAAGGAGAACTTATGGAAAAACGTGATTACTATGAAGTCCTGGGAGTTGATAAAAACGCCTCGGCTGATGAAATAAAAAAGGCATACAGAAAAAAAGCCATACAATATCACCCCGACAAAAACCCGGGTGACAAAGCTGCTGAAGAAAAATTCAAGGAAGCAGCTGAGGCCTATGAAGTATTGAGCGACCCACAAAAGCGCCAACGCTATGACCAATTCGGACATGCAGGAATGAGTGATGCCGGTGGGTTCAGCAGTGGTGGTATGAATATGGAAGACATATTTTCACACTTCGGCGATATTTTCGGTGGCCATTTCAGTGGTTTTGGAGGCTTCAGTGGTTTTAGTGGCAGTTCATCACGTTCACAACATGTCCGCAAAGGTTCTGACTTGCGTGTAAAGGTAAAACTGACACTGGAAGAAATTGCCAACGGAGTAGAAAAGAAAATTAAGGTTAAGAAAATCGTTGCGTGCCCAGATTGTCAAGGAACTGGCGCAGCTCACAATTCAGGTACGGAAACTTGTAGCAACTGTCATGGTACAGGACGTGTAACACGTATCCAACGTACCATTTTGGGAGATATGCAGACGCAAAGCGAATGTCCAGTGTGTGGCGGTGACGGTAAAATCATCAAAGACAAATGTCCTCATTGCAATGGTGAAGGCGTTATCAGAGGTGAAGAAGTTATCTCTATCAAGATACCAGCTGGGGTAATGGAGGGCATGCAACTGCAAATGAGCGGTAAAGGAAATGCCGCACGACGCGGAGGCATCAATGGTGACTTGCTTATTTTGATTGAAGAAGAACCGCACGCAGAATTGATTCGTGATGAAAATAACGTAATATACAATTTATTGTTGAGTGTTCCTACTGCCACATTGGGCGGTCAAGTAGAAGTTCCTACCATTAATGGCAAAGCCAAAGTTACCATAGCTCCAGGCACACAACCTGGTAAAATCTTGCGTCTGAGAGGAAAAGGATTGCCTAGCGTCAACGGATACGGAACTGGCGACCAGCTAATTAACATTGGCGTTTACATTCCAGAAAAACTCAACAAGGAAGAGAAAAAACTCATGGAGGAATTGAGCAATTCACCTAATGTAGCGCCATCGACTTCCAATAAAAGCAACTTTTTCTCACGTATGAAGAATATGTTCTAAGGATAGCTATACTAATAATAAGAAACTCCTGATGAGTTAACTCATCAGGAGTTTCTTCATTTATACATTCTGTATCAGGCTACTTCATTATTTCCATCTGATGTCTAACAGATTCCTCATGTATCGCTTCCAAAACAGTTTTCATAAAATTTTCACTCATGCCCATGGCATGTGCCTGATATACACGCTTGTTCAATATTTCGCCATAGCGGGCAGACTGCAAGATAAGCATTCCTTTTTCTTTCTTATAGCGCCCTATTTCTTCAGAAATCTCCATACGTTTCGCCAAAAGTGTTAGTAATTGATTGTCCAGCTCATCAATTTTGCGCCGCAAATCTTCCAATCCTTCCGTTACTTGTTCCACGTTCCTTATTACCAATGTATTCAATATAAAATCCAACACGTCTGGGGTTACTTGCTGTGCCGCATCACTCCATGCCTTGTCAGGATTGCAATGCGTTTCCACAATCAGTCCGTCGAAATTAAGATCCATTGCCTGTTGTGAGATAGGAGCTATCAGTTCACGCCTGCCTCCCATATGGCTTGGGTCGCAAATAATAGGCAAACCAGGCAACCGTCTGCGTAACTCAATGGGAATACGCCATTGAGGCAGATTCCTGTACATATTTTTCTCATAGGAGCTAAAGCCACGATGGATGGCTGCTATTCTACGTACACCGGCATTATATAAACGCTCGATGGCACCAATCCACAACTCCAAATCAGGGTTGACTGGATTTTTCACCAGCACGGGAATGTCCACACCTTCCAGTGCATCAGCTATCTCCTGCATAGCAAAAGGATTTGCAGCTGTACGTGCCCCAATCCACAACATATCCAAATCGGCGGCAAGCGCCTCACGCACATGTGCTGGTGTTGCAACTTCTGTAGACACATACATGCCCAATTCATTTTTCACACGTTTCAACCATTCCAAACCACTCACCCCTACTCCTTCAAAACCACCCGGTTTTGTACGGGGTTTCCATATGCCAGCTCTAAAAATTTTGATACCGTGCCTTGATAATTGTCTAGCAGTAGTCATCACCTGTTCTTCCGTCTCCGCACTGCATGGCCCTGCAATTACTAGAGGACGGGCAGCAGAAACGCCATCCAATAAAATCGATTCAAATTCCATATATTTGTTACAATTATAATTTCAAATCCTGTATTCGTTTTAACGCATTTTTCAGCATTGTTACATCTGCACATAACGAAATGCGTACATATCGGCTACCATTCGTTCCAAATATAAAACCAGGCGTAATGAACACATGTCTTTCCTGCAAAACCTGTTCCGTTAATTCTTCAGCCGATTCGTACTTATCAGGGATTTTTCCCCACAGGAACATCCCCACCTGTTTCTTATCGTAACTACAATGCAATGCATCCAAAATCTGCCACCCCACTTCACGTCTGACTGCATACCGTGCATTATTTTCCGCATACCATTCATTGCCTACCTCTAATGCTTTCGCTGCCGCCAGTTGTACGGGACGCGACATTCCGCTGTCAATATTGCTCTTCACCTTCAAAATCCATGAAACAAACTCCGCATTCGATGCTAACATAGCCACACGCCACCCTGGCATATTATGACTCTTACTCAGTGAATTGAACTCTATACAGCAATCCTTGGCGCCTTTCACGGCCAAAATACTTTTGGGATGTTCATTCAATATGAAACTATAGGGATTGTCGTTGACCAACACTATGCCTTTGCGACGTGCAAAATCCACCAGACGTTCCAATAACTCTTCCGAAGCGTTTGTGCCAGTCGGCATGTGCGGATAGTTTGTCCACATCAATTTCACTCTTGACATATCCATCTTATCCAATTCATCAAAATCAGGCAACCAGCCATTCTCCTCCTTCAGGTCATAATACACTACTTTAGCTCCTAATAACTTGCTCAATGACGTATAGGTAGGATAGCCAGGATTGGGCACCAATACCTCATCGCCCGGATTGACAAAGGCCAAGGTTACATGCAATATACCTTCTTTCGAGCCTATCAACGGTTGGATTTCATTGGCTGGATTCAATTCCACACCATAATAGCGGGCATACCAATCAGCAAAAGCCTTGCGTAATTCCGGAATGCCGCTGCATGGCTGATATCCATGCATATTTGCACCGTGAGCCGCCTCACACAAACAATCTATCGTTTCCTCTGAAGGAGGCATATCCGGACTACCAATTCCCAGACTTATCACATCGATACCTGCTTCACGCATGGATGCTATCTGACGCAATTTATTTGAAAAATAATATTCACTTACCAATGCCAATCTATCCGCCGGTTTTATCATAATCCTATTCTCCTATTGATTAAAAGCTTCGTATTCACCCAAATTTCTGAAATCCTTCAACAGAGGTGCCACAGCATCCAATGCCTGTCGATAGCGTGTATAATTGTCAAAATTGACTGTAATGTAAAACTGGTATTCCCATTCCCGTCCGATAATAGGCAATGATTGAATCTTCGTCAGGTTCAAATGGTAAAAAGACAATATAGACAATACTTTCGCCAGACTCCCTTCTTCATGCGGCAGTGTAAAACTCAACGTTGCCTTGTTGATTGTCTTTCCGCGAAGCAGCTCGTCAGCATGCCACTTGTCACACACAATCAGAAACCGTGTAAAGTTACGTTTGTTAGTCTCAATGCTTTCTTCCAATATCTCCATGCCATATTGCTGTGCAGCCAAACTGCTGCATATAGCAGCTCTTCCCATCACACCCTCTTCTGCTATTTCCTTGGCAGAAAGAGCTGTATCGGCACTTTCAACTGGCTTAATCCACTTGTGGCTGTCCAAAAAATCTTCACATTGCATCAAAGCTATCGGATGAGAGTGGACCTCCTTTATATCTTCCACTCGTTGCCCTTTCAGTGCCACCAAATTGTGTACAATACGCAATTTATATTCGCCTACAACACATAAACCACTGTCATTCAAGAGGTGATGATTTTGGAGCAGACTTCCTGCAATTGTATTTTCTATGGCAACAATCCCTATCATATCTGAATCCTTTGCCAATCGTCCAAACAAATCCTTGAACGTTTCACATGCCACCACTTCTATTTCCTCATCCTTAAAATAACTCCGTGCCGCTATCTCATGAAAAGCTCCCGGAACACCTTGAATTGCTACTCTTTTCATCCGAATTATATGCTTATAAGAAAAAAATCCTACCCCATAACAAGGCAGGATTTAATGCTTCATCATTTCATCATATACATATCACCTGCCCTCTCTCTCCATAAAAAAGAAGAAAAAGAAAAAGCAAAATGATGTAAAGAAGAAATGCTTCATATACAAATGTTATAACTGAAAATTCCCATTTGAAATTATCTGGTACAAAAGTATAACATTTTTGCCATTCTTCAAAGAGAAATCAGAAAAAACATAAGTTTTTTTATCATCACAGCAAAATTTACACCGGCAAAATCCCCACGCTATACGTACATTTACATTGTCATAAACTTACATCTTACCTATTATGACACACATAAAGCGATTGCATCAAAATGAGTCATTTTGATGCAATCGCTTTGTTAATCAACTTGCCCATTGGGGCATAGATTAGTTTCCTATTTCCGAAAGGAATTTGATTCTTACTAAACGGACATCTATTTCAGAGAAATCATCTTCGCCCAATGCCTCAAGCGCGGCCTCCACATTATCGGTCTCTGCCGTCTTGAAATATTCGAAAATTTCTTCTTCCTTGTCGGCATCCATAATTTCCTCCAGAAAATAATCGATATTGATTTTTGTACCTGAATAGACAATCGCCTCAATTTCTGTCAAGAGTTCATAGATATCCAGTCCTTTTGACATGGCTAAATCGTCCAAATCCACCTTACGGTCAATTGCCTGAATAATAGACACTTTCAATTGCGATTTTTTCGCCACTGTCTTTACTCGGAGGTCTTCCGGACGAATAATATCATTCTCCTGAACATAACTCTTTATCAGACTGATAAATTCCGCACCATATTTTTTTGCCTTACCGGCCCCTACACCCGGAATATTCTGCAATTCTTCCAAAGTAATCGGATAGCTCGTCGCCATAGCTTCAAGTGAAGGGTCCTGGAAAATCACAAACGGAGGCACTTCCAGCTTCTTTGACATCTTCTTCCGCAAATCCTTCAATATGGAAAACAGCACATCGTCAGCTGCACTACACGATACAGCCGATTTGGCCATTGCATCTTCATCTTCTTCATCCTGATCTTCAACCGGTATTTTAAATGGTTGAGGTTTTTTCAGGAAGTGTTTGCCTTGGGCTGTTATTTTAAGCACCCCGTAAGTTTCTATATCTTTCACTATATATCCCTCAAGCATAGCTTGTCTAATCACGGCATGAATCATACTTTCATCCACATCTGGCGCAGCACCAAAGTTTTCCAACTCATGATGCTTGTATGACTTCACCTCAGAAGTTTCATTGCCTTTCAAAATGTCGACAATATGCTCAGCCTTGAATTTCTCCTTTACAGCAAGCACAGTTTCAATAATCAAACATAATAACTCCGATACGTCTGTCATTTTGTAATGCTTTTTACAATTATCACAATTACCACAATTATCTTCTTTATATATCTCACCAAAATAATGCAACAATATTTTCCTGCGGCATACGGCCGTTTCAGCATACGTCTGCGTTTCAAACAGCAGTTGATTGCCAATTTCCTGTTCTGCCACAGGTTTTCCTTGCATAAACTTGCGCAACTTGTCCAGGTCTTTTTCCGAATAGAAAGCTATACACTGGCCTTCACCACCATCACGTCCAGCACGTCCTGTTTCCTGGTAATACCCTTCCAAGCTTTTCGGCATATCATAATGGATAACAAAGCGCACATCGGGCTTGTCAATTCCCATGCCAAACGCTATCGTGGCCACAATTACCTGCACTTTTTCCATCAGAAACTTGTCCTGATTCTCGCTACGTGCAGCAGCATCCATACCTGCATGATAAGGCAAAGCCGATATATCATTTACTTGCAGCGTAGCTGCCAGCTCTTCTACCTTTTTGCGGCTCAAACAATAGATAATGCCCGACTTTCCCTCCATTGTACGGATATACTTGATAATTTCCTTATCAATATTATCCGTCTTTTCACGCACCTCATAATATAAGTTCGGGCGATTAAATGACGACTTGAACACCGTAGCTTCCAACATGCCCAGGTTTTTCTGAATATCATGTTGAACCTTAGGCGTTGCCGTTGCTGTGAGCGCTATAATAGGAGCCTTGCCTATCTTGTTTACTATTGGATGGATTCGTCTGTACTCCGGACGGAAATCATGTCCCCATTCAGAAATACAGTGTGCTTCATCTACCGCATAAAACGAAATCTTCACATTCTGAAGAAAATCAATATTTTCATCTTTTGTCAATGATTCCGGCGCTACATAGAGCAGTTTCGTTTTTCCTGCCAATATATCACTTTTCACCGCCTCAATGGCTGATTTTGACAAAGAGGAATTGATAAAATGAGCAACACCTTCCTCTTCGCTAAAACTCCTCATCGCATCCACCTGATTTTTCATCAAAGCAATCAACGGAGAAATTACAATAGCTGTTCCCTCCATCAGCAATGATGGCAACTGATAACACAATGACTTTCCTCCACCAGTAGGCATCAATACAAACGTATCCTTTCCATCCAGCAAATTATTGATAATGGCCTCTTGATTGCCCTTAAACTGATTAAAGCCAAAATGTTTCTGCAAAGCAGCTATCAAATCCTTATGTCTGTCCATGATATAAAATCAGATTAAATGATGATTTCATAGCAAAGGTATAAACAGATTTCAATTCTGCAATAGTTTTCATAAAAAAAAATAGTCATACCCTATACAGAGACAATCCATATAGAGTTAAATCATCTATAATACAACACTTTACGGACAAACCTAAAGAAATAATTTATTCCAATTGCACATCACGCCCCATCATCCTTGGTCCGAATTCACTCAAAAACATGCATTGCAATACTCACAACAAACCCATCAACAGCTATAAGCACATCAAACCAAAGAAATGAATTGTAAAATGAGAAATGATATTTTCATAAGATATTGATATTTTGTTCTGTAAAAGTGCGCTCCCAAGCAATAAGAATGAGCTCAAACAACTCACAGTTGAAATAAAATATCAAAAAAACAAACTCTAAAAATGCGCTTTCAAAAAAATATCCTATATTTGCACACACAAAATTTCATGCGGCAATAGCTCAGTTGGTAGAGCATCAGCTTCCCAAGCTGAGGGTCACGAGTTCGAGCCTCGCTTGCCGCTCCAACATAATCGCCTGACAATCAATAGTCAGGCGATTATAACATAAACAACTATCGACCATAGTTAGATTTTCTTGCTATATACATTAAAAAGCAACGACATGGAATCAAAACTCTTCACACCCTTCCAACTCGGATCAATTACACTCCGAAACCGAACCATAAGGTCTGCCGCATTCGAAAACATGTGTTACAACAACAAGCCTTCGCAAGACCTGTTCAACTATCATACGGCTGTAGCTCAGGGGGGAATAGGTATGACCACTATTGCTTATGCTGCCGTAAACAGAAGCGGACTGTCCTTCAACGGACAACTTTGGATGCGTGAAGAAATTGTTCCAGAACTCAAAAAACTTACTGATGCCATACATGCACAAGGTGCAAAAGCCTCCATACAAATTGGTCATTGTGGCAATATGACTCATTTCTACACTTGCGGCCAAATGCCCGTCGGTGCATCCAGTGGTTTCAATCTTTACTCTCCTACTTTCGTCAGAGGGCTTAAAATAAGCGAAATACATCAAATTGCGAAAGACTTCGGGAATGCCACAAGGCTCGCTAAACAGGCAGGATTCGACTGTGTGGAAGTACATGCTGGTCATGGCTACCTCATCTCGCAGTTCATATCCCCCTATACCAACCACCGCAAAGACGAATTTGGCGGTTCACTGGAAAATCGCATGCGCTTCATGAAAATGTGCATTAACGAAGTGATACAGGCAGCCAATAAAGAAATAGCAGTTGTAGTTAAAACCAACATGTATGACGGCTTCAAAAGTGGTATGCAACTACCCGACTGCATTACTGTTGCCAAGACCATTGAGAGCCTCGGTGTAGATGCTATTGTACTCAGCGCAGGCTTTGTCAGCAAGGCACCTATGGCTGTCATGCGTGGAGCCATGCCGCTCAAAACCCTTGCCCATTACATGAATCCGTGGCGATTCTGGTGGCTCAAAATGGGCCTCGCACTCGTTGGACGGAAAATGATTCCTACCGTACCTTTCCAGGAAGCCTATTTCCTTGAGGATGCGCTCAAATTCCGCAAAGAACTCAAGTTGCCACTTATCTATGTTGGTGGGCTTGTTAGCCGTCGTAAGATAGACGAAGTACTTAACAGCGGATTCGAGCTTGTACAAATGGCACGAGCACTTGTTCACGATACACAATTTGTCAATAAGATGCAGCAGGCTGACGAGAACTACCGCAACGGCTGCAAGCACTCGAATTATTGTATCGCACGCATGTACACATTGGATATGCGCTGTCACCATTGTGTCGATAATCTTCCTGCCAGCTTACAAAAAGAAATTGAAAAAGCTGAGCAACAAGGATAAAACGGTCCTAACACTTGACATTTGACAAAAAAGTTGTATATTTGCCAACGCCAAGCCAAGAAATTTTTCTTGCACTTAGCTTCAAAACAAAAATATCATTCATATAATTAACTTTAAAAACAAAAAACCATGGAATTACCATTTGCCGAATCTTGGAAAATCAAAATGGTGGAACCAATCAAAAAATCCACCCGTGAAGAACGTGAAAAATGGATTAAGGAAGCACACTACAACCTCTTCCAACTCAAAGCAGACTATGTTTATATTGACTGCCTCACCGACTCAGGAACCGGAGCGATGAGTGACCGCCAGTGGGCTGCCATGATGATGGGCGACGAAAGCTATGCTGGAGCACGCTCATTCTTCCGACTCAAAGATACTATCACTCGCATCACCGGTTTTGAATATGTTATTCCAACACACCAAGGCCGTGCAGCAGAAAATGTATTGTTCAGCTACCTTGTAAAAGCAGGTGACTATGTACCTGGCAACTCCCATTTCGATACTACCAAGGGACACATAGAAAGCCGCAAGGCATTTGCAGTTGACTGCACCATTGACGAAGCCAAAGACACCCAATTGGAATTGCCGTTCAAAGGTAATGTAGATCCGAGAAAACTGGAAAAAGTTCTTCAAGAACACGCAGACAAGATTCCATTCATTATCGTTACCATCACCAACAACACTGCTGGCGGCCAACCTGTTTCTATGCAGAACCTCCGCGAAGTACGTGCTTTGGCTGACAAATACAACAAACTCGTTATTTTCGACTCTGCCCGTTTTGCAGAAAACGCCTATTTCATCAAGACTCGTGAAGAAGGCTATGCCAATAAGACTATCAAGGAAATCACACGCGAAATGTTTGATTTGGCTGATGGAATGACGATGTCAGCCAAAAAAGACGGCCTTGTTAACATGGGCGGTTTCATTGCTACCCGCCACCAGGACATTTATGATGGAGCAAAATGTTTCTGCATCCCATTTGAAGGTTATTTGACCTATGGTGGTATGAACGGCCGAGACATGGAAGCTCTTGCTGTAGGTTTGGATGAAAATACTGAGTTTGACAATCTCGAAACACGTATCAAACAAGTACAATATTTGGCAGCACGTTTGGATGAATTTGGCATTCCTTATCAACGCCCAGTTGGTGGACACGCCATCTTCGTTGACGCTGCAAAAATCCTCACAAACGTGCCTAAAGAAGAATTCCCAGCACAAACATTGGCTATCGAACTTTACCTGGAAGCCGGTATCCGTGGTTGCGAAATCGGTTACATCCTTGCTGACCGTGACCCTGTAACACGTGAAAACCGTTTCGGTGGACTGGATTTGCTCCGTCTCTGCATCGCACGCCGTGTTTACACCAACAACCACATGGACGTAATCGCTGTTGCGCTCAAGAACGTATTCGACCGCAGGAACGAAATCAAACGCGGTGTGAAAATCGTATGGGAAGCAGAACTCATGCGTCACTTCACCGTTCAACTGGAAAGATTATAATCGACCCACAGTCGTCATATAGTAAAAAAGGATGGTTTACGCCATCCTTTTTTCATTTCCCCTACTCTGTAACATCTCCTTCAAAAATCGGAGAAGGGCCTCGTTTGTATTCCCGTTGAGCCGTTCGCCGCACGCATACTGCCAATCATGTGCAACAGCATTCAGCTCCCCACAAATGTCCATGCCAATCACCCGATTGTTACTTAATACCACAGCCAACAGCCTTTTCAGTTGTTCTAATGTCATGGAGCCTTGATTCCAATTGGTAGCAGCATACTCGGGCGACAGCACATCCTTGTCCACCGAAACATACACATCACCCAACAGGTGAAAATCAGAAAACAGACGCCATGCCTCCTCATGCTCCAACGTTTGTTCACTGTAATACAGCAAACGTTCACCATAGCCTTCCGTCTCCTTCTTCAGGCTTTCCGCCGCCCCCACAATACACACCTTACGCAAATAGCGGTTTTCATCCAACATTGTCCTTACCCAACAACCGCACGACAACAGCTCCTCAAACAAGGATGGTTGCATATCCGGATGATGGTCAAACAACACCAGCGAGAAAGGCCGTTCCAATCTGTCCGTCCACAATTTGCTTACATAATGATAATTCCCTGAATCAATCAAATGAATGCCACAGGGCGAGTATGCTGCCATCCGCTCACGCAATTGCTTTACTGCCTCTTCATCACAATAGCAACTCGTTCCCCTCAGGTCACGACAATCCAACCAACGGAAATCATGCTGCATAAAAAAGGGTTCATCACGATATACCCCTGTAAAATCCATTATCAAAGGTATCTGTTCACTCATATCTTTTTTATTTGGAAAAACAAAAAACAAATTTCATGCAAAAACATCTCTTGCACAACAACTTTTGATATTTAGTAAATACATGACGACAATCCTACACCAGCTCAGAAATACCGTCCATACATCAAAGCCGACCTTACATCTCACATAACCCAACAAACTCTCCCCAAAATTCATTTGCCCGATATTTTTCCAATGAACCAGCTGGAACATATACTGGAATAGAACGACTGACGCCTTCAAATGTATTCTTTTCAATGGCAGGAGGATTCATAGCCAGCACCTTTATCTCTATCAAAGCAGTACAACCTTGAAATACATAATCCTCAACAAGCTTCACACTACCAGGAATAACAATCGAGGACAGAGCCGCACAATTAGCAAATGCACCCCATTCTATACTCACAACACCTTCTGGCATATCAACAGAAATCAAACTACTACAGCCAGAAAATGTATAAGGACTTATATGTGAAACACCACTCGGAATCACTACAGAAGTCATATTCGTACAATCAGAAAATGCACTTCCACCAATATTTATGACACCTTCAGGAAAGACTACAGTTTTCAAACTATCACATCCCACAAACATGCCTCCTTCTATACTTTTTATACTGTTAGGAATAACAACAGAAGTCAATCGTTCACAAAAAACAAAAGCTTCTTCACCTATATAGGTCACACTGTTTGGAATAACAACAGAAGTCAACCGTTCACAGTGATAAAAAGCTTCTTCACCTATACA
Organism: Candidatus Gallipaludibacter merdavium; assembly: GCA_017694875.1. Lineage (GTDB taxonomy): Bacteria > Bacteroidota > Bacteroidia > Bacteroidales > Paludibacteraceae > Gallipaludibacter > Gallipaludibacter merdavium. The sequence goes on along the minus strand of JADIMG010000098.1, from coordinate 18,934 downwards.
GGTCACACTGTTTGGAATAACGACAGAAGTCAAAGCATTGCACCCCCAAAATGAACCACCAGCAATTAATCTTACCCCTTCCATTATCTCGTAATCACCGCTTAAAGTAGTTTTGGCGGCTATTATACAATTATCAATATATAATACATCATCTACCCAATTCAAAGAGTCATTATATATACCTGTATTATAAAATGCCAACCTCCCTATCTCTACCACACTATTTGGAATCGTCACAGATTTTAAGCAAACACATCCGTAAAAGGCTTGTCCTCCGATACTTGTAACGCTATTGGGAATTATCAAAGAAGTCAAAGCACTGCCTTTAAATGCCATTTCCCCGATGCTTGTGACACTTTCAGGAATAACTACAGTCTTCAGACTATCACACCCCACAAACATATATCGCTCTATACTTTTTATACTATTTGGGATAACCACTGAAGTCAATCTTTTACAATCAGCAAAAGCATATTCACCTATATTAACCACACTGTTTGGAATAACAACCGAAACCAAAGCATTACACTCACAGAATGAGCCATTAGCAATTAGTCTCACTCCTTCCTTTATCTCATAATCATCGCTTAATGTAGTTTTGGCGGCTATTACACAATTGTCAATATATAATACATCATCTACCCAATTCAAAGAATCATTATACACACCGGTATTATAAAACGCAGAGCTTCCTATCTCTACTACACTACTTGGAATTGTCACGTTTTTTAAATCACTACATCCCCAAAAGGCTTTATTTCCAATACTTGTAACACTATTGGGAATTTCCACTGATTTTAAATTATTACATCCATAAAAGGCATAATCTCCAACACTTTTGACACTATCGGGAATTTCCACTGATTTTAAATTGCTACATTCTCGAAAGGCATTATCTCCAATACTTGTAACACTATTGGGAATTGTCACTGATTTTAAATTATTACATCCGCTAAAGGCATAATCTCCAATACTTTTGACACTATTGGGTATTTCCACTGATTTTAAATTATTACATCCGTAAAAGGCATTATCTCCAATATTTGTAACACTATTGGGAATTGTTATTGAGGTTAAATTGCTATCAAAAAATGCATAGTTATCAATATGCGTGACTGTATAATTTCTGTTCTTATAGCAAACATTACGTGGAATAGACACATCTCTACATAACAACAAATGAGTCCCTTTCATCACAGCCACTTCATTTCCAGAGAGAATAGTATAAGCTAATTTATCTACTTTAAAATCATAGCTTATATTGTCATCTACCCTACAGAAAAAACATAAAGCCAGCACAACAATTAAAGCCAATAAAATGCAGAAAGCATATAATATTTTTTTCATAGTATATAGAATTGTGTAGAACAAAACAAAAATACTATTTTACCACGAATATACAAATATTCATAATTACATTTAACATATCGTTCCCGTTTTAGCCAGACATATAAATATCCATAATTCAAACATTAGCCATCCATTATACTATTCAAAACAATAACAGTCTTCCATTCTCTTTTTTCTGGTCCAAACACTAACATTCCACATTTTCAATGTATCTTTGCATAATACCTATGAAAACAATGCAAACGATAAGCAACGAAACACTACAGCAATACACTGACCTTCTCAAAAGCAATGAAAAGGTCATGCCCGATATTTACCTTGCATTGCTCTCACAACTCAACCCGCAACAACAGGACTGGCTCCGACAACAAGCCGCACAAACTGCCGTTGGGCAATTCGGAAAGGGAATATATGTAAGAGCCCTTATTGAAATATCCAACTATTGCAAAAACAACTGCTATTACTGTGGCATCCGTTGCGCCAACACAACCATACAGCGCTACAGACTCACACAAGAACAAATCATAGAGGCATGCCAAAAAGCTGACCAGCTCGGCTTCAAAACCTTCGTACTGCAAGGAGGTGAAGACCCGCAGCAAAACGACGAATGGATGGTGCAACTCATCACAAACATCAAAACGCTTTTTCCGCAACATGCCATTACCCTCTCTATCGGAGAGCGCGACAAGGAGGCCTACAGACGGTTCAAGCAAGCTGGTGCCGACCGCTTCCTGCTCCGCCACGAAACGTACAATGCAAAGCATTACTGCCAACTGCACCCTCATAACATGAGCCGCGACAACAGAATCAACTGCCTCCGCCAACTCAAGGAACTCGGTTACCAAACCGGCACAGGCATCATGGTGGGCTCGCCCTATCAAACCATGCAAGACATTGTCGAAGACATCTTGTTCATGGAGCAGCTCCTACCCGAAATGATTGGAATAGGCCCTTTCATTGCCACTCCCAACACTCCTTTCGAACAGCAAGCCAGCGGCACGGTAGACCAAACCACCCTTCTGCTCGCCCTACTCCGTCTGCGTTTCCCCAAGGCACTCATTCCTGCCACAACGGCACTGACTGCCCTTGACGACCACGGCAGGGAAAAAGCCATTTTGAGCGGAGCCAATGTAATTATGCCCAACGTGTCACCCCCTGACGCCAGGGAGAAATATGCCATATATACCAAAAAGAACATTTTCAGCGAAACGGCCGACGCCATTGCTGACATTCAAAACAGAGTAAACAACATCGGATACCATATCGACTGGACAAGAGGCGATTATCCGCTAACTATAAAACAACAAAACAACCATGTATAACCCACTATCCAACAAAGCAGAAGAATTTATCTGCGACAACGAAATCATCAACACCATCCATTATGCCCGTGAACATAAGAACAACAAACAACTTATAGAAGGAGTTCTCGAAAAGGCAGCCAAATGCAAAGGACTCACCCACCGTGAAGCGGCTCTCCTGCTTGAATGTGACGACCCGGAACTCAACGAAAAGACCTTTGAACTTGCCAAGGAAATCAAACAGAAATTCTACGGCAACCGCATCGTCATGTTCGCTCCGCTCTATCTGTCCAACTATTGCATCAACGGATGTGTCTATTGCCCCTATCACGCCAAAAACAAAACCATACACCGACGCAAACTTACACAGGCTGAAATCCGTCAGGAGGTCATTGCCTTGCAGGATATGGGACACAAACGCCTGGCGCTCGAAGCCGGCGAAGACCCTAAAAACAATCCGATAGAGTACATTCTCGAAAGCATCAACACCATTTACTCCATCAAACACAAAAACGGAGCCATCAGAAGGGTGAATGTCAACATTGCTGCCACTACCGTGGAAAACTACAAGAAACTCCACGAAGCTGGCATCGGTACCTACATTCTTTTCCAGGAAACCTATAACAAACAGAATTACGAAGCACTCCACCCGACCGGCCCGAAAAGCAATTATGCTTATCACACGGAAGCCATGGACAGAGCCATGCAAGGAGGAATTGACGACGTGGGCATCGGCGTTTTGTTCGGACTGGAAACCTATCTCTATGACTTTATCGGACTGCTCATGCACGCCGAACACCTTGAAGCGACCTATGGCGTAGGTCCGCATACCATCAGTGTGCCACGACTTTGCATGGCCGACGACATCAATACCGAGGATTTCAAAAACTGCGTGCCCGACCATATCTTCCACAAGATAGTGGCTGTATTGCGCATTACCGTACCTTATACAGGTATGATTGTTTCCACCCGCGAGAGCCAAAAGAGCCGCGAAAAGGTGTTGGAACTGGGCATATCGCAAATCAGCGGTGGCTCACGTACCACTGTGGGCGGATATGTGGAAAACGAAACCGAATCGGAGCATTCAGCCCAATTTGACGTAACCGACCAACGCAGCTTGGACGAAGTAGTCAATTGGTTGCTGCAACTCGGCTACATTCCCAGTTTCTGCACAGCCTGTTATCGTGCCGGACGTACAGGCGACCGCTTCATGTCACTGGTCAAGACCGGACAGATAGCCAATTGCTGTTCGCCCAATGCACTCATCACCCTGAAGGAATACCTTGAAGACTATGCTTCCGACGACACAAAAGCCAAAGGCATGGCCATGATAGAAAAGGAATTGGAGAAAATTCCTAATCCAACTGTGAAAGAACATGCACGTGACTATTTGATGAAAATCGAAAAAGGCGAAAGGGATTTCAGATTTTAACCCACATAAATTCAAGAAATGAACAGCGAACTACGTTCCAACAGAATACATATTGTCCTCTTCGGAAGGTGCAACAGCGGAAAATCCACTTTGCTCAACGCAATGGCAGGTGAAGAAGTGTCCATTGTGTCACAACAGGCGGGCACGACAACCGATGTCGTCAGAAAGAACATCGAACTGCCTGAACTGGGGGCATGTGTTTTGCTTGACACGGCCGGACTTGACGACAACAGTCTGCTCGCCCAGCAACGCATTGCCCAAACACGCAAGGAACTCGAAAAGGCGGAAATCGGCATCCTCGTCATAGACGGCACTCAAACAGACCTCAGCATTGAAAAGGAATGGATGGAATATGCACGCAAACGCAAACTGCCCTTCATGGCCGTGCTCAACAAAGCCGACAGCTCTTCCATGACTGACCAGCAAATCAGCGAACAGCTCCAAGTGCAGCCCATACGCATTTCTGCGCTCCGCAAGGAAGGCATGGAAGATTTGTTCAAAGCGCTAACCACACTCTCCGTGCAGAAAGATACGATAGACGACCTCACCGGCAACCTCACCCAAGCGGGCGACACGGTGTTGCTCGTCATGCCGCAAGATAGTGAGGCTCCCAAAGGCCGCCTCATATTGCCACAGGTGCAAACCATCCGCCATTTGATTGACAAAGGGTGCATACCCATCTGTTGCACACCCGACACCATGCACACGGCCTTGCAGGCGCTCCAACAGCCACCCCAACTCATCATCACTGACTCGCAAGCGTTCAAGGCGGCTTATGAAAATTGCCCCGAACAGAGCAAACTGACCTCCTTTTCCATTCTCTTCGCCCGCTACAAGGGCGATATCAAGACCTTTGCACAAGGCGTCAACCGCCTGCAACAGCTCAATGAAAACGCACGCATACTCATTGCCGAAGCCTGTTCACACGTCCCCCAGCAGGAAGACATAGGAAGAGTGAAACTGCCCAACCTGCTCCGAAAAAAAATCGGAAACAACATCCATATCGACATTGTTTCCGGCAATAACTTTCCCGAGGATATCAGCTCCTACGATTTGATTATCCATTGCGGAGCCTGCATGTTTACCCGCCATCATGTGCTCAACCGCATCCGGCAAGCCGAAGAGCAACACATTCCCATTACCAATTACGGCATTGCACTCGCAGCGCTCAACGGCATATTAAACAAAGTGGCACTACCCGAATAAGGGCGGTGCCTTTTCCTTTATTCTTCACCCATCTTGAATTCAAGGAAATTGGTTGCCATACCATCAGCCGCCTGTACAAGTCCCATCAGCGGACATTTGTTTTTGGCGGCATTGTAATTGCCTCTTATATCATTTGATTGAAAAGGTAAATCCCAAGAACTCATATGCCAGCGAATGGCCATAATCTCATCATCGCTCAAATCCAACCCCCACAACAGCAACAATATAACCGACTTCTCGCCATGTCCTAACGGGAAATTGCTGTAATCCACACTATAACCTGGCACGTCTTCCCACACACCAAAGCTGTTTTTCTGTTTCTTCACCACAGCCTTATATATATCCGCCTTGCACACATCGTGCAACAGGGAGGCTATGATAACGCTGTCTTTCGGCAGATAATCCCTCATTTCCTCCCGTTCTGTCAGCAAGGCCTCACGAAATTTCAATGCCACACGACATACATTCAGCGAATGCTCCACTAGCCCACCCTCACAATTCAAATGAAAATTGCTGCTGGCCGGCGCTTTGAAGAAATCCGATTTCTCCAGTTCTTCAATCACATAATCCATCCCATCACGTTCCGTCGATTGCAGCAATGCAATAAATTTCTTTTTCGCATCCATACTTATATTCTTCCTTACATTTTGGGGACAAAAGTAGTGAAAGGCAGCTAGAGAACAAAATATTACCCCTAAAGGTCATAACGCAGAAAGATACTATCCAGAAGTTAGGACTACAGCAGATGTTTGACAGATAGAAACCACCTGACAAAAGTACTCAATAACGTACAAGACAGCTACATTAATCATTCTTCCGACCTTTCAACAAAAACATTTTGTTCGATTCCATAAGTTTTTAACAGAAAAATATTGCACAAACAAAACAAATCATTTACTTTTGCACAGCGAAAATCTTTTAAGGTATAAAAAACGAATAAGTTCTCTTTTTACAGGAGATGACATTGTTATTTGCTGGTTATGAGTACTATCACATTTATAAAGAGTCGTAAATTTAGTTTGTGTTTCATGCATAGACCCATAACTGTCGGCTCAACCCGATACACTAAACCAGCCCTAAATAACCAAGAAGACAAACAAGAAGCCATCGGAATCTGCTCTCACAAGACCAATTCCGGTGGTTTCTTCTTTAACAATATCACCAACAAACTAATAAGTAACAACAATGAGTACACTACGTTTTAAAGCAGTGGAAGAAGCTTTCAAGAAAAAGGCTTTGCCCGTCGAGGCGCCCTCGAAATTCATTTCCGACTTTTACGGGAAGTATGTGTTTACCACTTCGACTATGTCCAAATACTTGTCGAAGGATGTAATGGACGCTATACAAAAAGCAGTGGAACAAGGTGAGACATTGGACAGAAGTGTTGCCGATGCTGTAGCAGCCGGCATGAAAAACTGGGCCATGAAATTGGGAGCCACCCATTACACCCACTGGTTCCAACCGCTTACCGACGGAACAGCTCAAAAACATGACTCTTTCATTGAATATGCAGGTGGTCCTGGTGAGGCTGTTATTGAGGAATTCTCAGGGAAACTTCTTGCACAACAAGAACCTGACGCTTCATCTTTCCCGAACGGAGGTATAAGAAGTACTTTTGAAGCAAGAGGCTATACCGCATGGGACCCTTCATCACCAGCCTTTGTCATTGATGATACGCTCTGCATTCCTACCATTTTTATATCTTATACAGGCGAATCACTTGACTTCAAGGCACCGTTGCTCAAATCCATCAATGCTGTCAACAAGGCTGCAACTGCCGTATGCCAATATTTCGACAAGAAGGTAAAACGCGTCTATTCCTATCTCGGATGGGAACAGGAATACTTCCTGGTAGATGAAAGCCTTTATGCTACCCGTCCCGACCTTGCTCTCACCGGCAGAACATTGCTCGGACACGAATCAGCCAAAAACCAGCAGCTCGAAGACCACTATTTCGGGTCCATTCCAAGCCGTGTTTCCGCTTTCATGAAAGATTTGGAATTTGAAGGCTACAAATATGGCATTCCTTTGAAAACCCGTCACAACGAGGTAGCACCCAATCAATTTGAGTTGGCACCTATCTATGGCGAAACCAACCTGGCTGTTGACCAGAACCTGCTCATCATGTCGCTCATGAAAAGAGTAGCACGCCGCCACGGGTTCAGAGTATTACTCCACGAAAAACCATTTGCAGGAATCAATGGTTCAGGAAAGCATAACAACTGGTCATTGGGCACCGATACTGGTGTAGGATTGTTCACGCCGGGTAAGACACCGGAAGAAAATCTCCAATTCATCACCTTTTTGGTCAATGCGCTTATGGCCGTATATAAAAACAATGCGCTTATCAAAGCGTCTATCATCAGTGCAACCAATGCCCACCGTCTGGGTGCCAACGAAGCACCTCCTGCAATCATTTCTGCCTTCCTAGGTACGCAAATCAACGCAGTGCTTGACAAATTGGAGAACAGCACCAAGGAAGAAGCCATACTGATGGACAGCAAAAAGCGCCTCAGCCTCGGCATTGCCCACATCCCTGAAGTGCTCATTGACAATACCGACCGCAACCGTACATCACCTTTTGCTTTCACCGGCAACCGCTTCGAGTTCCGTGCCGTCGGTTCTTCAGCCAACTGTTCCACAGCGATGATTGTGCTCAATACCGCCATGGCAGCCCAATTGAACGAGTTTAAAACAGCTGTTGATGAAAAAATCAACCAAGGCGAATCCAAACAGCAAGCCATTTTTGAGGTGCTCAAGAGCTATATCAAGGAATCCAAACCCATCCGTTTTGACGGCAACGGATATAGTGAAGAATGGAAAGCCGAAGCCGCTCGGCGTGGATTGGACTGCGAATCAAGCGTACCTGAGATTATCAAGGCTTATACGACTCCAGAAAGCATCAAAATGTTCGAGGCTATGGGCGTGATGACCGAAAAGGAATTGTATGCACGCAACGAAGTCAAATGGGAGATGTATACTAAGAAAGTACAGATTGAAGCACGTGTACTCGGCGATTTGGCAGTAAACCATGTAATACCTATCGCTACCCGCTACCAGTCACTGCTGCTTGATAATCTTTACAAAATCAAATCTGTCTATCCTACAGAGAAAGCCAGCGAATTGTCACGCATGGACATGTCATTGGTAGAAGAGATTGCGCGTCACGTATGGGCCATCAAAACCAATGTGGATGAGATGATTGAAGCACGCAAAGTGGCTAACCGCATTGAAAACGAATACGAAAAGGCTGTTGCCTACCATGACAAGGTATTGCCTTATTTCGATGTCATCCGTTACCACGCTGACAAGCTCGAACTCATTGTAGACGATGAAATGTGGACATTGCCCAAATACAGGGAATTGCTCTTTGTCCGCTAGGGGCATAAGCCTCTCAACGGGCCATCTATAAAAAAATCATACCATTACAATTGAGTAATGGTATGATTTTTTTATTCTCTACATGCAATTTTTTGCGGCTGTCGGCAAGGAAGTATTGCAAACGGCACTCCACCGAACATTGCTTACATATCCGTATCCAGCATGTTTATTTCCCGAAGTTTTTGTGCCACAATTATTTTTGCCTCGTTATATCCCAACTCAAAAATCTCCTGCGATTTTTCCACTTCAAAGGTATCATAGTCGCCCATATCGGGTGGTTCAATAAGCAAATCACACAATTCCTTGTCATGTATGATATTGGCCTTGAACATGAAATGATAGCAACGCATGGCCACATTCATAATGCTCATCTTATATTGGTCGGCAACCAGCGGACTGGCATTGACACCTATCAGATACTCACATTCGTTGCGGATGGTCGATACAGGAAAATTCTTGAACACACCGCCATCCACATAATTCACGCCATCGATATTGCGGGGTGTAAACAATACCGGTACACTGCATGAAGCTGCCACACATTCCACCAGATTGCCGGAAGTGAAAGTAACACTCCGTCCGTGATCCAAATCTGTAGCCACAATGCGCAAAGGAATCTTCAAGTCCTCTATCCGTTTGGTGCGAAGCGTACTTTGCAGGAATTTCACAAAAGGTTCTATCCGAAAAAAGCCACCAGCAGGAATACGGATTTGTGTCCATTCACGGAAACTGACATCATCAAACAAATCCCTGATTTCATCAGGTGTATAGCCGTCAGCATACAAGGCACCCACTATAGCGCCTGCACTCACTCCCGACAACACATTGGGTTTCAGTCCCAATTCGTCCAAACCTTTCAATACTCCAGCATGACATAATCCCTTAATGCCTCCCCCACTCAACGCAATACCGAGTTTATAGGGCTTTTGCTGTATCAATTTATTTACCGTCATAGTAGTAATTGTTTGCTACAAAGATAAAACATACTGCGATACGAAACAAGAAAAACAACATTTTAATGACAATGTATCAAGTTGTCTGTTCTGCCATTTTTTTGTATCTTCGCAAGACAAAAATCAATAACAAAATGGAAGAAACAATTCGTATTGATATACCCGCCGTATTGAAGTCAAAAGCCCCCAACACGCATGTTCCAAAATTTCTGGTGAACTATCTGAAAAAGATTGTGCATCAGGATGAAATAAACCATTTTTTTGAAACACACCCCGGATGTAAAGATTTTGACTTTCTGGCTGCCACATTAGACTATTTTCAAGTGGACTGGTCGGTTGAAGGGGAAGAAAACCTGCCCACTGACGACAAGAAATACATATTTGTCAGCAATCACCCCTTGGGAGGCATGGACGGCATGGTCCTTGCGCTCATATTAGGAAGAAAATATAACGGTAAAATCCGTGTGCTTATCAATGATTTGTTGATGAATCTGAAGCCCCTACAGGGTATTTTCGTACCGGTCAATAAAACCGGTGCACAATCCAAAAAGAATGTCCATCTGGTAGATGCCGCCTACGAATCGGACAACCATCTGCTCACGTTTCCTGCGGGTGCATGCTCACGGAAACAGAAAGGAGGCATCATTGCCGATTGGGAATGGAAAAAGAATTTTATCGCCAAGTCCGTCCAATACCAGCGTGATGTTGTACCTATCTATTTCGAAGGACGCAATTCTAATTTCTATTACAACCTTTCGCGTATCCGTTTGGCTTTGGGTATTAAATTGAACCTTGAACTGTTCTATTTGGCCGATGAGATGTTCCGGCAAAGAGGAAACCATTTTACCATACGTTTCGGCAAACCGATACCATGGCAAACATTTGACAAAACCCGCAAACCGCAAGAATGGGCACAATGGGTTAAAGGGAAAAGCTATGCTATGCGCTAAGCGGCTGCATGACACCATATTTCCAATAAGGCAAAGCGTTTGATATGCTTTGCCTTATTTATTATCCATAAAAAAGGCAACCATCCTTTTTCAGGATAATTGCCTTGTTTTAGAAAACTGCTAACAGAAAATTATTTCAATTTTCCTTGTTCAAGCATCAGCGTATGCGTTGGCAAATCACAAACTTCTGCCGGTCCGAAATATTGTATAGGACCCGGATAGATATAAGTCTGTGAATAGCTGGCCCAATCATCTCTGTGTGCAGCATAATATTTGAAAGGAGCACCATCCAGACGCACCAAAGCTTTTTGTATAACCGGTTTCATTTTTCCGTTACGGCGTTCCATGTTCATCATCATTGTAATAGGCACACCACCGGCAATCCATTGGTCAGCAGGAGCGGTCAAGTTACGTACCGATGACATGTAACCTGTTTTGCCTTCAGAAATCAGCACTGCAGCCGTATAACCCAATGAGTAGCAATAGTCGGCATCAAAGTTGGAAGGGATGGCACAACGACCTTCATATCCGAAGAAGTGACTGATGGTCGAGAATTTTCCTTTATAAACGCCTTCACCTTTAAGGATGGCCAATTTCTTGGCAACCATTGCAATAAGGAGTTTTTCCGTTTCAATCAACGATACTTGTACATTACCATGAGGGTCACGGTCCAAAGTCAACTGACGTGCAATATCTTTAGGAAGGTCAGAATAAACCACGCGGCTTTCCGGAGTCAGTTTGGCCTTCACATACTGACGTTTTTCGTCATTGGTTTCCAATGCGTTGAACTCTTCGTTGTCAGCCAAAAGGTCGTTGAGCTCGGCAATCAGTTTCTTCATAGCCGGAATAAATTCAATAAGACCTTCAGGAATCAAAACGGTACCGAAGTTCAAACCATGGTCGGCACGGTCAACAACCACTTTTACAATTGAATCAACCACATCATTCAGTGTCATGTTCTTGGCTTCCACTTCTTCCGATACGATGCAGATGTTTGGTTGGCTCTGCAATGCACATTCCAAAGTGATATGAGAAGCAGAACGGCCCATCAAGCGGATAAAGTGCCAGTATTTCTTTGCCGAATTGGCATCACGCTGAATGTTACCAATCAATTCTGAATAAACCTTGCAAGCTGTATCAAATCCGAAGGATGTTTCAATCATTTCATTTTTCAAGTCGCCGTCGATAGTTTTCGGACAGCCGATAACTTGAATGCCGGTCTTTTTCTGCAAATAGTATTCAGCCAAAACACAAGCATTGGTATTGGAGTCGTCACCACCGATAATAACGATAGCCTTGATTCCCAATTCGTGGCAGATTTCAATACCTTTGTCAAATTGTTCTGTTTCTTCCAGTTTTGTACGTCCCGAACCGATAATGTCAAATCCACCGGTATTTCTGTAATCGTCAATAATATCCTTGGTCAGTTCAATGTATTTATGGTCAACCAGTCCGCTTGGGCCTCCCAGAAAACCAAACAGACGGTTCTTTGGATTAAGTTTCTTCAATCCGTCAAAAAGACCTGAGATTACGTTATGACCGCCAGGTGCCTGTCCACCGGAAAGAATCACACCTACATTTACTTGTGGATATTCTTTGCGTTCACCTTCCTTAAAAGTTACCAAAGGCATCCCATAAGTGTTAGGGAAGAGTTTTTTAATATCTTCTTGGTCTGCCACCGATTGGGTAGCTTCTCCTTCTACAAGGAGCACATTGTTTTTCAGCACACCGGGCAATTTGGGTTGATAGCTCGAACGTGCAATTTGCAACGGGCTTTTTTCCATACCTTAAAAAGTTTATTAGTTTAAGTGAAATAATCAGCCGCAAAGGTACTAATTTTCAGCCGTTGAGACAAGTTTCTTTTCACTTATTATAATCGGATGGCTGCAATTGGCTTTCCATTTATCCATATAGGCAAAGAACAATGGTGCATTGTTGATTGGGTTGCCTATTTCCTTCATCGATACGGTTGTCAAATAGAAACGCGTCGGCTTCTCCGGTGAATTGGAGAAAAACAGCAGGTTGTTCACTTTGTCCTGTGCTTGTCTCACAGCTTGTTTTTCCGGCATATACACAGCAATACCCACTGTTTCCTTGGCATATTTCACCGTATCGTTTACGGGCCAGTCCGTTCCCCAAGCACCTACCATATCAGCCGATTCATATAATTCAGCTCCTTTGATTTTCTGTACACCCGTTACCAGTGTATCGACCGGCACAGACGTAAACACATCCACCTGGCAATCACGATGGCGGGCATACATCGTATAGCGTACCGTCATGTCAATGGACTTGTTTTCATATTTCCACCCCTCCACACTTATTTCACATATTGTGCGCAATGGTCCTTGTGAAACAATGCGTTGTGTTCTCTTGTCGAATTCGGTAATATGAACCGATTTCTTTCCATTCCAAGGCTTCACAGCCCCTACCCCCACACTTCCGCTTACACGCAGAATGTCATCACCAAATCCGGCAGCCAGTTGTTCATCGTTCGGATACCAGCGGCAAGCCTCCAGTTCCAACTGACGTTTCTTTTTGCCATACACGTCAATGGTCTGTTTGTTGTCAAAATAGATGCGATAGGCCATAATGTCCGATTCCCAAGCCACTCCGTGGTGGTGCATCTGGTTGTACATGTCATTTTTGGTAGAAGAGGCTTCCGTTACAGGATACATTGTCTTCTTTCCCTTATCCTTCCGCCACATTTGGGCGTTCACCTCACGCAGAAATTCCTTGCGTTTGCTGTCTGGAATAGTCTTTACTGTCGCTTTCCGTGTTTCATTGGCACCAAGATCCACCAAGAATGCGAGTTCATCAGCCACGCCATCCCCGTTCAGGTCATCCAGTTGGGAGCATATCTGCTCCTTACCCAGAAACACCGCCAATTGTGCACGTTGCTCCGGTTTGATTTGCTCATACTCATCCAGTTGCAGCACGACTGGTTCATCCGTTTTTTCCAAATTTGTCGGGTTGGTAAGATAAATGTTGAAAGATGCCGCCATAAGGCATTGAGGCAGCAGCATAGCCATTGCCAAAAAATACTTCTTGTTCATTTTTCCACTAATCTATAAGTTATCAGCTACAAAAGTAGCAAATGCTACCCACAACGGCAAATCACCCGCCTCCCCTGCTCCACTACCACATGGGACAATATGGCCGAACTTGCCATTTTCCCCTCGCCTTTACCGCTTCAATTATCTGCCATTTTTACACAACACAGCTCATTATCAAATATTTATATGTCATTTTGTCTTATATTTCGCATTGGTGCACATTTTGCAAAACCACTATCGCACGTCCATGGCACAACAGCCAAGCGGGCCAATAAAAAGAATAATAACAAACATAAACCAATATAAGAACTATGAACTTCAATGCATTTACCATTAAAGCGCAAGAAGCCGTACAAGGTGCGGTGAACATTGCACAACGCAACCAGAACCAGGCCATCGAACCTGTTCACATCCTGCGTTCGCTGTTCGATGCGGGTGAAGATGTAATGCACTTTCTGTGTAACAAAACCGGCATACGTAGCGAACAAGTATGTGCCGCCCTCGATAGCGTGATTAACGGATTGCCGAAAGTAAGCGGCGGAGAGCCCTATTTGAGCGGCGACGCCAACAGAGCCCTCCAGAAAGCCGAAGATATGTCCAAAAAGGACGGAGACGAATATGTGTCCATCGAATACATACTGCTTGCCCTATTGACCGAAAAGAGCCAGGCATCACAGATATTGAAAGATGCAGGCATGAACGAAAAGGAATTGCGCATGGCCATCAGCGAATTGCGTAAAGGAAGTAAGGTAACCCAGCAGACCGCTGAAGACACCTACCAATCCTTGAGCAAATATGCCATCAACCTGAACGAGAAAGCCCGTTCCGGCAAATTGGACCCAGTTATCGGTCGTGACGAGGAAATCAGGCGTGTATTGCAGATTTTGAGCCGTCGTACCAAAAACAACCCTATCCTGATTGGTGAGCCGGGTACTGGTAAGACAGCCATCGCTGAAGGGCTTGCCCATCGTATTGTGCGCGGTGATGTGCCTGAAAACCTGAAATCCAAACAAATTTACAGCCTTGATATGGGTGCACTGATTGCCGGTGCAAAATATAAAGGCGAATTTGAGGAAAGGTTGAAATCGGTTGTCAACGAAGTCATCAAGTCTGATGGTGAAATCGTCCTTTTCATCGATGAAATCCACACCTTGGTAGGAGCCGGCAAAAGCGACGGCGCCATGGATGCCGCCAACATTCTGAAACCTGCCTTGGCACGTGGCGAACTGAGAGCTATTGGTGCCACCACTCTCAATGAATACCAGAAATATTTTGAGAAGGACAAAGCTTTGGAACGTCGATTCCAAACGGTTATGGTAGAAGAACCTGATGAGGCCAGCACCATTTCCATTCTGCGTGGATTGAAGGAACGTTATGAAAACCACCACAAAGTGCGTATCAAAGACGACGCCATCATTGCTGCAGTTGAATTGTCAAGCCGTTACATCTCCGACCGTTTCTTGCCCGACAAGGCCATCGACCTGATGGATGAGGCCGCAGCCCGACTCCGTCTGGAAGTTGACTCCGTGCCGGAAGAATTGGACAATGTGGAACGTAACATCAAGCAATTGGAAATTGAACGTGAAGCCATCAAGCGTGAAAACGATACCGCCAAATTGGATGCACTCAACAAGGAAATTGCCGAACTCAAGGAAGAGAGCAAAGGCATGCGTGCACAATGGAAGAGCGAAAAAGAGCTGATCGACAAGATTCAGCAGGCCAAGATTGACATTGAGCAACTGAAATACGAAGCCGACCGCGCCGAGCGTGAAGGCGATTACGGCAAAGTGGCTGAAATCAGATACGGCCGAATCAAGGAGGCAGAGCGCAGCATTGCAGAAAACAAGGAAAAGCTGTCCGTTATGCAACACGGCAAAGCCATGATTAAAGAGGAAGTCGATGCCGACGATATAGCCGACGTAGTAAGCAAATGGACAGGCATACCAGTAAGCAAGATGATGCAGAGCGAAAAGGACAAGCTGCTCCATTTGGAAGAAGAGTTGCACAAGCGTGTCGTTGGTCAGGACGAGGCCATTACCGCTATAGCCGATGCCGTGCGTCGTAGCCGTGCGGGCTTGCAAGACCCGAAACGTCCTATCGGTTCCTTCATCTTCCTCGGTACCACCGGTGTGGGTAAAACAGAATTGGCCAAGGCGTTGGCAGAATACCTGTTTGACGATGAGAACATGATGACGCGTATTGATATGAGCGAATATCAGGAAAAATTCAGCGCCACCCGACTCATCGGAGCGCCTCCGGGATATGTAGGATATGACGAAGGCGGACAGCTGACCGAAGCCATCCGTAGGAAACCTTACAGCGTCGTTTTGTTCGATGAAATCGAGAAAGCACACCCTGATGTATTCAATGTGCTGCTGCAAGTGCTTGACGACGGACGTCTGACCGACAACAAAGGCCGTACGGTCAACTTCAAGAACACCATTATCATCATGACCTCCAACTTGGGTTCACAGTTGATAAGGGAACGTTTTGAAGGCCTCACCGACAGCAACCGCAACGAAGTGATTGAAAAGACCAAACAAGAGGTATTTGAATTGTTGAAGCAGACCATCCGTCCGGAATTCCTCAACCGTATTGACGAGCTGATCATGTTCACCCCGCTTAGTGAAAACGAGATTGAACAGATTGTCAAATTGCAGATTGACCACATCAAAAAGCAATTGGCTCACAATGGTGTTCATCTGGAAGTAAGTCCGTCTGCCCTGCGCTTCATTGCCGAAAAAGGTTACGACCCGCAATTTGGTGCCCGTCCGGTAAAACGTGTCATCCAACACTATGTGCTCAATGAATTGTCAAAGGCAATCATCTCACAAAGTGTCAACACGCAAAAGCCTATCCGCATCGACACCAAAGGCGATGGTCTGGGATTTGAAAACTAACATGAGAGAGATAAATAATTAGTGTAAACGGGATTGTCATCGTAATGATGGCAGTCCCGTTTTGGTTTATGATAAGTGTTTTAAGGTTACAATCACAAGACTACTTCATTATAGATTGTTCCAACGATTCAAGTAGCTTGTAAATTGTTGATGAAGGATTGGTATTCTCTTTCAACACCTTGGCATGTTCAATAGCTTTAAGGCGATGTTCCCAAAGGAAGGCACGCTGAGTCTGTGTCAAAATTGGCTTATTATAGTTCATCCATACCCCACCCGCATTCACAAGTGCTTTAATTGCGGCAGCAGTTGTCAATCCCTGACGTTGTTCAACCACATGCAACAAGAACCACAATTCCACACAAGGATTGGAAAACAAATGAATAGCATCCAAAGCTTTTAACCTTTCGTTCATATCAGCCTTGTCCAAATCATACATTACAAATGTGGTAATTTTCTCAGAATCAGTAATACGTTCTGACTTTTGAGCCTCACGTATAATTCGTTCATTGATACTATCACCACTGATTCTTGGGATAACTTTAATCGGCGAACGATATGTAGCTCTAAGAAAATTCAAATAACATTCTTCCGTTTCCCCCTCACAAAATACCACAAAGACTTTTTTCATTTTACGGGGAGATGATTTTTCTCTTCGTGATTTCATTGCAGTAAGGTTTTAAGATTAGCAACGGAGCTATTGACTAATGGGACGGCATCAAATCGGCCCTGTATATAGCCTTTTTCTGCATCCATATTTTCACGGAAATCTTTGTAGTCGTAGAGGCTGTACAATTCAGTAGAGCCATCAGTTCGCTTATTGACAAATACAATTTGGTCTCTCCGTAAGCGCTTCACATCAATCAAATTGGTATTGTGAGATGCATAAAGGATTTGTGATTTGGTTGATGCGTGTATTAAATCCAATATAAAATCCGCCAAGCGCGTATGCAAGTTCGCATCAAACTCGTCAAGCATCAACGACTTTTCATTGCGTACAACATCCAAAAGTCTCAAAAGAATATAAAACAGATGACGAGTACCATCCGACTCTTCTGTGTTCATATCAAATTCAATTGCTGGATTATGGCGATGTTTGGTAAAGAAACGCAGAAACTCCATTTCATGCATCTGCATTTCCTTTAATGAAATCATGTCTTTATCAATCATCGGCAAAGGCGCCTGTATGTACTGATGTGCCAACCGTATATCAGAAATATCGCTGTCACAAATTGCCAATGCACGTAAAATAAGCTCTTTGTACTTCTCAAAATATTTTTCGGTCAATTCTATGTTGCCATTGTCAACGAGCCCCAACAGGAATTTGTCATTAAAATAGTTATACAGCTTTTTGGCAAAATCCCGGTTCATGGAACTTGCCCTACTGAGAAACAGATTCTTACGACTAGTATTCACCACCACATCATTAGGACGCACAATACTAGAACTGAATGAATAGCTATCTCCATTACGGGTAAAAAGTTTTGCTCTGCGTCCATTGGGATAATAGAAAAGACTTTCTGAGAGTATTTCCGTACGTGTTAATGTAAATGAATACTCATACTCAACATCTTCGCACACCAAATTCATCAGAAATGTACTTGGTTTCTGGTCATATCCGTCAAATTTGAAAGGCACAAATTTGAATATAGTGCCTTCATTGTGCAGATGTGACTCCAGCACCATCGCGCAACAAAACTTAATCGCCTTGATGATATTGGATTTACCGCTTGCATTTTGCCCAAACAATCCAATAGACTTCAGTACTTTTGTTCCCTTCCAATCCATTACATTATCAGCGAGGGCCTTGCTACTAGCAGTCTTGATATTGGCAGCACAAAAATCCACACATACTTTTTCTTTAATAGAAAAGAAGTTTTCCAATTCAATTTTGAGTATCATAACGAAGTGGTTTTGGAATTCGGAACAAAGGTACAAAAAAACACGTCAATTCCAAGATTTAAAGACTTATTTTGCAGAAAAACTACAAATATCATCTATTCTCGATTAAAAAACTAAAGCAAAGAGTGATTTATAAAGAAAAACGGGATTGTCATCGTAATGATGGCAGTCCCGTTTTTTTGTGTGTTTTAGAATCTGTAAGTGATGTAAATTTACTACAGCAGCTGAATTTTGCCAAATAGCAGGACGGAGGGGTGGAAAGAAAAGAGTTCAATACGAACACTTTAGAGTTTAGAAACTCATTTCATTCTATCAGAACCCACAGAGCCTTAAATCATATGTGTCACATTAATTTTCTTATACTTATTCCCCATGCCAAGGGCAAAAGCCATCTGGTCTTTAATAATCAATTCACCTTTTTGAAGCCCTGCTATTGCTGTCCTGATTTCTTGAAGTTCCTGACCACTCACGCCAAACAAGTCTTTGATGACCTTATCGTCAATAGT
>JADIMG010000097.1 GCA_017694875.1 Candidatus Gallipaludibacter merdavium | reverse complement strand
GAACATAGCAGCCATTTGTATTAGACTGCAAAGTTGCAAAATCAAGTCCGTTTCATTTCAAAAAACCGTGTAATTGACTATATTTCAATAATTTCAAAGAACTATTTATCCACTTTTACGGGACAGTAATGGTACTATTTATTACTTGAAATGACACAAATTATCCGTAATTTTTTTACGGAACAAAATATATTCATATCTTTGCAATCATACATATTTTCAAATTAAATCAAGATGTTGACCAAGTTTGCAGTTAAGAATTATCGTGGGTTTGCTGATTGGATAGAATGGGATTTATCCAAACCAAGTAATTACGAGTTTAATCAGGATGCCATTCGCGAAGGGATAATTAAGAATGGTATTATTTATGGAGATAATGGTTCAGGAAAGACTAATATCGGACTTGCTATCTTTGATATTGCCAATCATTTGTCACACAAATGGAAAAAGCCTGACTATTATTTGAATTATGCAACTGCGGCTGCACATTTAAACCCTGTGGAGTTTAGATATACATTCCGTTTTGACGATAATCTGTTACAATATAATTATTCAAAGGTTGCCGTTGACCTTAAAGGAGAACTTCTTGACGAACAGCTTTATCTGAATGGAAAAGAAATGATATATAAATCTCCGACTGATTTGAGAATATCTGATGAATTCGCTCTTGCCCCTCTGGCAATCGAAAATCTTAGGGCGAGTGCCAATAATATATCAATTATCAACTATCTTTTGGGAGCAGTGCCTCTTGCGGAGAGTCATCCTTTGTTGCATCTGCGCAACTTTGTAGAGAATATGCTCTTTTTTAGAAGCCTTGATTATCGTGAGTTTATTGGGTTGAAAGAGGGAGGAAGTAATATAGAGGAATATATTATAAAAAATAATCTGATGGATGACTTTGCCCTTTATCTGAAAGAGGTGAGTAGTCAGGATTTTCAATTTGCACAACCATCGCAAGGGGATAATACTTTGTATTGTGTAATGGGAGGGGTAAAAATACCCTTTTTCTGGGTGGCATCTACAGGTACATTGAATCTTGAACTTCAGTATTACTGGATCAAGGAAATGGTAAATGCATCTTTTGTCTTTATTGATGAGTTTGATGCTTTTTATCATTACGAATTGTCTTATGCAATATGCAAGCGTCTATTTGATAGTAACTGCCAGATATTTTTAACGACGCATGATACTTTTCTTTTAACAAACGATTTGCTTCGTCCGGATTGCTTCTTTATTATTAGAGATAATGAAATTCATCCTATTTGTGACTTGACAGATAAAGAACTGCGTTTAGGACATAATTTGGAAAAATTGTATCGTGGAGGAACATTTGGTTTATGATTCTATTTGTATTTGAAGGGGAGAAAGCCGAGCCGATTGTTTTTGATTCCATCAGAAAGTTATATTTGGCCAGTGAAAAGGTGGAGGTTGTAAAATGCAAATATGACCTCCCAACTTTATATGCTAAGTTAAAAGCTTCTGGATATGATGTGTTTAGGGTGTTACCCTTACAAGAGAATGGTATTGTTCTTCCAGAAGGAGCACGTATAGATACACTCTTTTCTCAAATATATTTGTTCTTTGATTATGATTTTCAGAATAGGATGGGTTTGGATAGATTGAACCCGATTTTAGAGGAAATGCTTGATTTTTTTGACGATGAAACGGGAAATGGGAAGTTATATATAAATTACCCAATGGTTGAGTCTCTGAAATATACAAAGGAACTGCCTGATAGTAATTATTGCTCGTATGTGGTTTCTCGAGAGTCTTGCATGAAACATGAATTTAAGTCCGATGCTGAGGAATTTGCCTATCGGAGAGCAAAAGGATACCGCTTTATTGATTTAAAAAGTACACCCCTTGAAGAGCTGGTTGAAAATTGGAATCATTTGAAATTCCAAAATGTATCAAAGGCTCATTATATCGTATCAGGAAAGTATAGTTTACCTACAAGAAAAGATGAAATCGGACAAAAACTCATATTTGATGCTCAAAAAAATAAATATGTAAATCCAAACAATGAGGTTTCTATTTTGAACTCATTTCCCATTTTTCTTTTCGATTATTTTAAATGATGGGAAGTGTATAAATGAGGTTTCGGCTTTAAAATGTTACTGTAAATAATCCCTCATCCTTCTCAACAAAAAGGGGCATGCCCATTATGACATACCCCTTACGGACAAAACATTTTGTTCTGCAAAGGAAACCAAATCTAATCAACTATTTTTGTACTAGGGCTTTCTTACATATTGTACCGGCTCTTACTACGTAGAATCCTTGTGGCAAGGAAATGCTTTCGGTACTGCTGGTAGCTGTAAAGTGGGCAACACAAACACCGGTTGCATTGAAGATGGACACATCTTGTCCTTCTGCGCCTGCAATCAACAACTTGCCGAACTGGCTGTAAACATGCACTTCTGAACTATTCGTATTTACAAGGCCTGTACCAGGACCTGTAGCACTTTCATCAAAGTCATAGCCAGGGAATTCCAGGAAGAGCAAACCACCTTGGAAATAGCTCTTATTATAGGTTTCTTCTGATCCGGGGAAGGTAAACTGATTACGTCCGCGGAAAGCAACAACCATTTTGTCGCCATCAACTGCACAGCCCCAGGCCGTTGGCATGTTACTGTTGTTAAGCAATGCATATTGATGTATGGGGTTAAGATTCAGGTCGTATGAGTCCAGATAGACCTGACCGCCGCTGCTACGTCCCCAGTCATAGCCATATACATAAATACTGTCGCTGTTGGCTACGATTCCGTAAACTTTACCGATACTGTTGTTTTGTGCTACAACACCATTGAGCACACTACCGTTATTGGCATTGACTTCCACTACAAAACTATTGTACATGGAACTTTTAGATGATATGGTTTTAGTATTATTGATTACAATACCACCTTGTACACCTCCGCCCAAATAGAAACGGTCGCCTGTCGTGTTGAAGTTCATTGTTTCCATTTGAATGCTGTTCTTATTGTTAACGGTTGCACCTGGAATAGCTGTAGCCCATGAGACTGTCAAATTGAGGTCAAGGCAAGCCACCCACATACCAGTTTCACTACCCACAGTCAGGGTTTGTCCTCCCAACCCTATGCTGTTGCTGCCGTCTCCTTTGTAATGGCCTGCAACATAGAGTTTCCCGTTGTGAACAGTGGCAGTTTTCAATTGGTCATATTCGGCGGAACCGCTCGTAACGAGGTGGCTCACATAATTTCCATCGCTGTTGAGTTTAAGGATAAAGGCATTGCCGCAGGATTCTTGGGAATCTCCATCCCATGTGGCATTATTGTGCGATGGAATGGTAATACTGTCTATTGTAAAATCAGCTTTTATACGTCCCACGACATAATAATTGCCGTCATCATCTACAGCCACATCGTAAATGTCGAATGCGTCAGGCGTTCCATAGTTATAGTAATCAGCATTGGGGCGGGCAGTTGTGTCGCAATAGGCTAATTTGGTCCATTCCACGTCACCTTGATTGTCTACTTTGACAAACAAGGGTTGGTGTGTCCAGAAGCTGCAGTCAAATGTTACCGTTGTCGTAGATTCGTCGGAATTCACAGCCTGGAAAATCACATCATCATTAAATTCATTGCCTCCCGTGTAGCGGGTATCCAGTGCCATGAAGACACCACCGTCAGCGGTGGGAATGAAACCGGAACCACTGGCGTCGATATCGCCTTTGTTGCTGTTCATGGTCCAGCTCACATTTCCGTCAGCATCATGTTTTACCACTAATAGGTTCTTTCCATATGAATTTCCGTTGGTATAGGCTACACCTGTAAAAGTCTGACTAAGGAAAGTGGCGCTTGTTCCAGCTGTTGCACTCGTACCGAAATTAGCGAAAGTGTAAATGTAATCGCCGGAAGATTTCAGGGTTTGAATAGTGGATTGTTCGGGAGAATCAAGCATGGAGAATTTTTTGTGAACCATGTCTGCATGGGCGTTAAACAGCCCCAATGCCATAGCGGCGCAAAGAAGGGTAGTTTTCTTTTTCATATTGATAAATTTTGTGTTCATCCCCTGGAGGTAAGAACGGGTTATACTTTTGTTCGGTGCAAAGGTAGATGTGAGTTATGGATGGATGCAATACCTAGAAATGGTGATTTTTAGCGTCTGTAAAATACCTACTTATAGGTAGTGCAAGGCTTCTTTCCCAGTAGTAATTTTGCGGCGTGAAGAGAAGGATACTTATCATAGGAATTTTGGTGATTTGTCTGTCGTCCATGCTGGAAGCACAGACCTTGCCTTTGTACAACCTGCAGATTGCTTTGCGTGATGTGCAGGATGGAACATTGGTTACAGATGCTGCGGTCTATTTGCAGACGGAGGACAAGGGAAAGACATATGGCACCGTTTCCGATGCGGAGGGAAATGCGAAATTGACATTGCCGCAAGGAAACTATGAGCTCTATGTCTCACACTTGCTGTATAAGCCTTATGCCTCTCCGTTGCATGTTACTGCTGATACTTTATTGGTTTTGCAACTGGAAAAACAGGTGCAGGTGTTGCGTGAGGTGGAGGTGAAGGCATCTGAATCCAGGGGCCTGAGTTCAAGTTCGATGATTAGTCGTGAAGCCATGCAGCATTTGCAGCCGACGAGCTTGGCCGATTTGATGGAGCTGCTGCCGGGAGGTATGGCACAAGACCCCAACATGACTTCGGCTGGAACCATCACGCTTCGCGAAACGGGTTCGCTGAATGCCAATGGGGCAAAAAGCCAGCAGGCTGATTATGCAACTCATGCATTGGGTACACTTTTTCTGGTGGACGGCGCCCCTATCAATACGGATGCCAATCTGCAATATACTCCCCAAAGTTCGAGCAACTCAACGGAAAGTACTCGGGATATTACGAATAAGGGGGTGGATATGCGTACCATCAGCACGGATGATATTGAAAAGGTGGAAATCATCCGTGGAATTCCTTCGGTGGTTTATGGCAATTTGACTAGCGGGGTGGTCAATATCACTAAAGTGAGACGGCCCACCAAATTGTCGCTCCGCTTCAAGGCTGACAGCAAAAGCATGCTGGTGTCGGCGGGAAAAGGTTTTGCCTTGGACTCTACAGGCAAAAAGGTGCTCAATGTTGATGCCAATGTGCTCAATGCTTATGCTGACCCGCGCAATACATTGGAAAATTATAAACGGGCTACCTTTTCCGGACGCTATACTGCGCAACAGACACTCGGTGCTGTCTGGTTGAAATATTCGCCGGCACTCAACTATACGGGGTCATTTGACAATTATAAAGAGGATCCCGACCTCAATTATGGGGGAATAGATACGTATCAGTCTTATTTCCAGAATATATCGCTCTCCATGGGCTTGCAATTGCGTGTCCCTTCATCCACATTTTTCAAGGGCTTGGACATTAACGCATCGGCAAGCCAGCAGTTTGACCGCCTGGAGCGTACCAAACTGGTTTCGCCCGATCGGGTGGGCATTGCTCCGGCAAGTAGTGAAGAGGGCGAACAGGATGCACATCTGATTTTCGGTGAGTATATTGCTGATTATGTGGTGGATGGAAAACCTTTCTCTTCTTTCCTCAAAGCGACGGCTCATTTCCAATTTAACACGGGAATATTGAAGCAGAATGTGCGGATAGGAAGTGAATGGAATCTGTCGAAAAACTTTGGCGAAGGGGCCTTGTATGATTTGTCACGGCCGCTCAGTGCGTCGGGGTGGGGTTCCCGACCACGTGCCTACAATACGATACCAGCCTTACAGAATCTGGCCTTTTATGCGGAAGATGAGTTGACATTCCATCTGTCCAACCATGTATTGGAGGCCCGTACAGGCTTGCGCGGAACGGCTCTTCCGGGTCTGTCGGAACTTTATGCCATGCACGGGAAAGTTTACCTTGACCCGCGGGTCAATCTGCAATGGACCTTGCCGGCTTTTTCCTCCAAAGCGGTAAAAGTGTCGTTTTCGGGTGGCGTGGGACGCACATCACGTATGCCGACACTCAATTATCTCTATCCTGACCCTTCTTATTATGATATTCTGCAATTGGCTTATTACAGTCAAAATAATCCGCAGGAAAACAGTCGCTATTACATTCTCAGCTACAAGCAGGATGCAACCAACTATGACCTGGAGCCGGCACGTAATCTGAAATGGGAAGTGCGAACGGACTGGGAAATGATGGGCAACCGATTGTGGGTGTGCTTCTTTATGGAAAAACTTTCTTCCGGATTCCGTTATTCCAACCGTTATGATTCCTATGCATTCAAGGATTATGACGAGACGGCTATCAGCGACGCAGCACTTGACGGACCGCCCCAATTGGAGAATGTTCCATATACGGAACGAAAGAAATTGGCTGGCTACCGCTTCGTGGAAAACGGCAGCCGGCAAGACAAGATGGGGGTGGAGTTTGAACTGGCCTTGAAGCGCATTCGGGTGTTGCGGACAGCCTTTACCTTTAGTGGTGCATGGTTCAGAAGTATTTATTCCAACAGCCGCCCGATGTATTATGCGCAAAGCGGAGTGTATGGCGACCGTGTGTTGAGCGAATATTATGTGGGATTGTACGACTGGAACGACGGACGAATCAATGAGCAGTTTAGTACCAACTTGCTCATGGATACGCAAATACCCGAGTGGGGACTGATTTTTTCGGCTTCAGTACAGGCTATGTGGTATGTTTCCACACAACGGATGCAGCAGAACGGTACGCCTTATATGTACAAGTCCTATCTGGATGGCTTGGACCATCCCTACACGCCAGAGGCGGTGGCTTCTGACCCTATTTTGCTGAACCATCTCTATTATTCTGTGCCTGAAGCGGCTTATAACAGATACACCATTCCGCCGGCACTGTATGTCAATCTGAAAATCACCAAAAAGGTGAAGGATATGATGACTATGGCCATATTTGTGAACAAACTCTTTGATTATACACCTGATTTCGAGCGGAATGGCATTTTGATAAGACGGAACGTAACTCCCTATTTTGGTATGGAAATGACATGGACAATATGAAAACAATTTTAATGATATAAGTATATGAAACGACTACAAATGATTGGATGGGTGGCGCTGCTGCTTTTGGGCATTGTTGCCTGCAAAAAGGAACCCATTGCAGAATGGAAACAGACAGGAAAGATTAAGGTGGTTTATCCAGCGGGGATTGACATATTGGAAATCACAGCCGATTCGCTCTATTTTACCAACCGTTCCACAGGACGTCAGGCTGTCATCAAGTTTGGTGCTGCCATTGAGTTGGAAAACGGTTTGTACGATTGTGCTTTTCGTGCTGAAGCGGACTATAGAAGCGATGGCTCGGTGAAACATGGGGTTATTTACGGACTGACAAATTCCGTTGAAATTCTCGATGAAGCGCCGGCATTTACAATAGAAACCCACTTATTGGAGTCGAAAGGCGATTTTCTGATTGAGGAGATTTTCTTCACTGGAACGCTCTATCCGACAGGCAAACAGTATCATGGCGACAGCTATATCAAAATCTATAATCCTACCGACAGGGTACTTTATGCTGACCGCATTGCCATTCTGGAGTCAAAATTCCTTTCTACTATCAAATGGGACTACAAGCCGGATATCCGACAGGACACGATGACGGTGCATGCCATTTATGTGATTCCGGGCAGCGGAACGGATCATCCGGTGCAACCAGGCGAGAGTCTGCTGATTTGCGATACGGGAATTGACCACCGCAAAACAAATGCGAATTCCATTGATTTGTCGGCAGCCGATTTTGAGTGGTATGATGTTTCTAACTCACCATCCAATATGGATATTGACAGCGAAACGGTGCCCAATCTCGATAAATGGTATTGCTACACTAACAGCTTCTTTGTGCTGCATAACCGTGGGTTCCGCTCCTATGCCATTGCACGGATACCCGACTATATCAGCAAGGAAAGTTATTTAAACGACTATTTTTATACCTACACGTATGTGATGCATATCGAGGCGGGCGATTTCCCGATGGAGCAGGAAGCCTATAAAATCCCCAACAATTGGATTGTGGACGGTGTGAATTGCAGTGTGGAGACCGAATGGCTGTGGAACGTGTTGCCGCCTTCCGTCGATGCCGGCTGGACGCATTGTGGCACGATGGACCACGACAAGACGCGCTATTTCAAGAGCGTCAGAAGAAAAATGACATCTTTGGACGAAAACAACAGGCGGATATTGAAAGACACCAATAACTCGACCGACGACTTTAACACGGAATGTGTACCGTCGGTAGTGGAGGAACAAGGCGCTGCCACTGATGCTAACGGAACGCCTGCAACGCAGCGCACTTATGATGGGGTGCAACCGATTCCGTCAGAAGAAAAATAATGTTGGTGTTTATGTCTCGTATGAAATGGATGGGCGTGGTAATGTGGCTGTGTTGCGTGGCCTCTTTGGGAGCCGTGCCGACAGCCGACACTGTTCCTTTGCTCACCCGTATTGGGAGTGCGCGGCAACCGGTCTTGCATTTTGCAGTGATGCCCTATGAAAATCCGGCTATGCAAATCGACCGTTACGATGCTACGCTTACCCAGCTGTCTGTGGGAGGATACTATGCTCACCAAAAGGAGGCCGTACAACTGCAATTGGGAGATGGGGCTGCCTTCGGCAATGTCGATGCGCAGGCATTTGTCCGTAAAGAAAGGTTTTCCTTGTGGGGTGGAGCAGGTTATGAGATAGGCAAAAAGTTGGATGTGTGCTTTAATGAGACAAGCGACTATGAACTGCTTTATCCATACGTGATGGGCGATTCGGTAGGGGGTGATTTGGCGTCGCAGACTTACCGCTTTCATGGCGGATTTGCCTATACAATCGGACAGGTGCTTTTGGGGGCGGAAGCTGATTTTAGGGCAGCGTTTGAATACAGGCAGGTTGACCCGCGACCCTTGAATATCGTGTCTGACTTTACCATGAGAATAGGAGCAGCCATGAATTTGGCTGAACATTATATGATGGGCATGTCGCTGGAGGCTGGCCGCTATAAACAGACCAATGAACTGAAATTCTACAATGAGTTGGGGGTTCCTAATGTATTGCATTTTACGGGATTGGGAACGGACTACTACCGTTTCAGGGGAAGTAAGTATGGTACGTATTACAATGGCTATAATGTGGGAGGTGGCTTTCAGGTGAACCATAAGGGGAAAAGTGGCTGGAAAGCCGGACTGACATATGATTATACGTCTGTTATCAAGATTATTTCAGAGTTAAACGAATTGCCTCTGACGCATTTGGCTGTGCATGATATGGCGGCCGAACTTGCTTATGAATCGGGGGGAAAGTGTTTTTGGGGAGTGGCTTTGCTACTAGACAATTCTTTGCGTTTTGGTACGGAAAATGTGTTTGGAGATGCGGCCAATAATGTTTATCCGCAAATCGCCTCGGCACAGCAATATACTGCCTTGCAGCCGCAAATTACCTTGAAGGGTTTATATGGGGGACAGTCCGAAGGTTCACACGAATGGCATTTGAATCCTTCCGTAGGCTATAGAGCCCATCATGAAAGCTATGCATCACCCGCGCGTTCTGTTTCTTTGGCACATGTGTTTGCTTCAGTGGAAGGAGGTTGGTTTCATTCAAAAGGCAAATGGGCGCTGCAATTGGACGGAACAGCGCAGTGGGATGCAGCTGTAGGGGTATCTGCCCAAATGCCCGACGTGACAACCATTTGGGATACACCTGTATATGTGTTTCTCAAGGAGGAGGGACAACACTATGCAACTCTTCAGGCTAAAACATCTGTCTGGTTTCTGCCTCAGGCAAAATTGGCACTCTCATTATCTGCGGTTTATACGACACGGCTTTATATGTCGGGCAATTCTGTACACACGATTAACTGTGCTTTAGGCTTGTGGTTTTGAGCAATGTCCTGTCGTAGTCTTGTGTTGGGGTAATCGGAAAAATACCTAAAAATAGTGATTGTGTACGATGGCACAGACTTTTACTTTTGTCGAGCGAAAGAATGACAACAATTAAATAAAAAGATTATGCTAAAAGGAAATTTTTTATGCGTAGGCTTGGTGTCAATGATATTGACGTGGACAAGCTGTGGAAACAACACCAAACAATCAGGTGAAACATCTCAGCAGGAGATAGCTGCCACACAAACGGAAGTGAATGACGTTGATGCCGTTTTGGCTCAGGCAGATTTGAATGTAGGAAAAGAAATCACTGTAGAGGGTGTGTGTACACATATTTGTAAACATGGCGGACAGAAAATTTTTCTGATGGGAAGTGACGATACGAAAACCATCAGAGTGGAAGGCGGAAAAATGGGTAAATTTGATGCTGCATGTGTGAATAATATGGTACGTGTGAAAGGTATATTGTGCGAGCAACGTATAGATGAGGCCTATCTACAGCAGTGGGAAAGCCAGGTAGCCAGCCAGACTGCCGAGCAGCACGGTGATTCGGAAGCTGGATGTGATACGGAGAAGAAAGCGAGAAACGAAAAAGGAAATTCGCCGGAAGAGCGCATTGCCGATTTTCGTGCACGTATAGCCCAACGGGAAGCGGAAAGCGGAAAGGCATATTTGTCGTTCTATTATGTGGAAGCGTTAGAATATGAAATCGTTAAATAAAGGGATATAGCTAATCGATGGAACTGTGCGCCGATGGCGTGCGGCTGTGTAACTGCCATAAGATGATATGAATGCCAATCTGAGAAAATTCTGCCGTTGGATTCACCGTGATTTGTCCTTCCTTTTTTCGGGAATGTTGCTGGTTTATGCAATTTCAGGCATAGCCTTGAACCACAAGGATACTTATAATAGCCAGTATTCCATCGAACGTCAAACGTTTCAGGTGGAAAAAGAATTGCTGTCGGATGGGGAAATAACCCCAAACACGGTGTTGGCTATTCTTCAACCCTTGGGAGAGGAGGCCAATTTTACCCAGCATTATTTTCCGGAGTCAAATCGGATGAAAGTGTTTCTGAAGGGGGGCTCCAATCTGGAAGTGGATTTGTTGACCGGACAAGCGGTGCTGGAGTCGGTCAAACGACGTCCCATTATGGGAGCTTTGAGCAAACTGCATTATAATCCGGGAAAGGCATGGACGGTTTTTTCCGATGTGTTTGCCGGAGCTTTGGTTTTGATAATCATAAGTGGATTGCTTATGCTGAAAGGGCGTCATGGATTGTGGGGAATAGGAGGCATAGAATTGCTGGTCGGTATTTTGTTGCCGCTGCTGTTTCTCTTTCTCTGACCAATGATTTGTATCTGGAAATAAAGGACAATGGCGGTTAACGGAAAACAAAAGGAATGGAAATGATTACTTGCAGGAATCTGACACATTATTACGGCAAACGTCTGATTTATGAGAATCTGAGTTTTGACGTGCCCAAAGGACGCATATTGGGTTTGCTGGGTAAAAACGGAACGGGAAAGACAACAACAATCAATATCTTGAGTGGTTTTCTCAAACCCTATGCTGGCGAATGCCGAATATTTGGCGAGGAAGTGCAGTCCATGAAACCTACTACTCGACGTGAAATCGGTATGCTGATGGAGGGACATGTACAATATACTTTCATGAAGATTGAACAGATAGAACGGTTTTATGCAGCCTTCTACCCGAAATGGAATAGGGAAGTGTATTATGAACTGATGAAAAAATTGCAGGTAGCGCCTCACCAGCGTATCTCTCGCATGTCTTGCGGACAGCGTTCACAAGTGGCTTTGGGACTTATTCTTGCCCAAAATCCGGAATTGCTCATTCTCGACGACTTTTCTTTGGGCCTTGACCCTGGCTATCGTCGGCTGTTTGTTGACTATTTGCGCGATTTTGCCAAAAGTGAAAACAAAACGGTTTTTCTCACCTCACATATCATTCAGGATATGGAACGTTTGATTGACGATTGCATTATTATGGATTATGGAAGAATTCTGACACAACAGCCTGTCAACGAGTTGCTTGGAAAATATTATCACTATACATTCTCGCTTACGGCTGAATGTACATTGGACATGCAGCAACTCATTCACCCATCAGTCATTAGAAACAGGGTGGAGGCTGGTTCTTTTCTGCCGCCGGAAGAAATGCGCTCTCTGTTGGAGGCGCATGCTGTTCCTTTTGTAGATTTGCAAGGAAACCATGTTTCTTTGGAGGATGTATTTATTGGACTTACTGGCAAATATTGAAATATTCCGTAATCGGATGTGTAAATGATAGTATGTAGGATATGCTTGTTTTCTTTTATAAAGAGTGGATTAAGACCCGCTATTTTTTTCTGATAGCTTTGGTGCTGAGCGTTCTTTTCTGTGTTTATGCTATGCTCAACATCAACAGGGTGATAGAACTGAAAGGTGCTGCACACATTTGGGAGGTGATGTTGCAGCGTGATGCCATTTTTATACACTATCTCCGTTTTGTTCCTTTGCTGATGGGAGCTGTGGCGGGAATGATGCAGTTTGTACCCGAAATGCAGCAGAAACGCATCAAGCTTACGTTACATTTGCCTTGCTCGTCTCTTCATTCCTTAGGGGCAATGTTATTGTTTGGTGCTGGACTGCTGATTCTGATTTCATTGGTTAATTTACTGTTGTTGGATATATTCCTGCTGCAGCATTTTGCTGTCGAACTGGTAAGGCGGATTATACTGACCGGTATTGTATGGTATGTGGCAGGATTGGCAGCCTATTTCTTTACGGCATGGATATGTTTGGAGCCGACATGGAAAATGCGGGTGTTTGCTTTATTGGTTGCCGTTGCTGTTCTGCGGATATTCTTTATTTCTGAAACACCGGAAGCCTACAATGCCTTTTTGCCTCTCTTGGTGGTATATACGCTATTGGCTGCCTCTCTCCCGTTTTGGAGCGTAAAGCGATTAAAGGATGGGAAACAGGATTAGTTTTAAAGGTTGAATATGGAGATATAAAGTTATGGACAAGTTTGGAAAGTGTTTTTTTGTTTTTACTTTGCTCGTATTGCTGTTGTGGCTTGTACCGTGGACCTATCGTTTTGTAACGGCGCGGAGCGTAAAGTATCCTTTTATGCTTTATAGCGGTCTGATTGACAATTTTGCGGTTTTGGACCATACGGATGGAGAAACGGTTTATAAGGATTTGGCCGGAAATGTTTATACGGAAGCACAGTTTGACAGCATCCTGCCTTTGTTTTATTATCGCCAGCTTATTGCGGAGGAGCGCTTGCCCGACACATTACAGGGAATACCCGTTTCTCCCCGTACTATTCAGATGGGAAATTTTATTTTCCGTACAACCCCTATGACTGTCAATGCACATGCAGTGCCGTTATATTTTCTGTTGGAATCCATGTCCGGTAGAGTCGATTTGGAAATGCCGGATGATGTGTTCCGTGTCTCCCGTCGTATGGAGTTTGTAGATATGGCCACAAATACGGTCAAGGAGGAAAAGAGTCGCTTGTTTACCGATATGTTGCAGAAAAAAGGTTTTGTTTTTCCTGCACGTCTTGTGGCAGGTAATCCAACCACAAGGAAAGACTATGACGAAGGTTATCTGATGGTAGATGCTGCAGGAAAACTGTTCCATGTCAAACAGATAAAGTCACGTCCATATGTACGCCCAATTGAGGTGCCGGAAGGAATAGATATACAGCATTTGTTCTTGACGGAGTTTAAAGATAGAAAATCATTGGCGTTTCTTACGGATAGTGAAAACCGCTTCTGGGTATTGCGTACGAAAACCTATGAGTTTCAGCGAGTGGAGATTCCGCCGTTTGACCCCAAAACAATGTCACTTTCCATTGTAGGAAATATGTTTGATTGGACAGTAACGTTGAAGGATGGAGCAAAGGAGGCGCTCTATGCCATTGATGCGTATGATTGCAAATGTTTGGCATCATATGAAAGGCCGGTGCCCAAAGCATCGCTTGCCAGCAGTATAGGAAAATATATATTCCTTGTGCGGATGCAGTTTAATTCAGATATAAGTCCCGATATTTTTCCCGTTTTGAAGGTCGGGCAATGGTAGGAAGGCAATTGATGATACCCGGTTCTGGATTTCTGATGTTGAAGCCATACAACGATAGAATTCATCAATAATTGGAAAGGGAAGGGCGTTTTTGTCTGATTCCCTTTCTTTTTATGGGTTGTTGGGTGCAAATATTTTTTTCCTCCCTTTCCCTATCTCAATTTCCCAAAATACACTACTTTTGCACCCCGAAAAAAAACAGGTATATATGATACGTCAGTGTGCAATTTTGTTTGGCTGTCTGGCAGCAGGTGAATTGCTGGTATGGTTAACGGGAATCAAGCTCCCTTCGAGCATTATCGGTATGTTGCTCCTTACGGCATTGTTGAAAATCGGATGGATAAAGTTGGAATGGATACGAGGCATGGCCGACTTTCTGGTGGCTAATCTGGGATTCTTTTTCGTGCCGCCCGGAGTAGCCTTGATGCTCTATCTGGATTTAATCAAGGCGCAATTCCTGCCAATTGTGTTGGCAACGGTTATCAGTACGGTTTTGGTGCTGATTGCCACAGGCTGGGTTCATCAATTGTTTGACAAAAAAGACAAAAGCAATGGAATTTCTGACAAATGAGTTTTTCCTCATCTTTCTTACTTTCTTGATTTTCTTCCTCGCTAAATTGTTGCAGAAGAAAACGGGTTGGATTCTTCTTAATCCTATATTGCTGACTATTGCCCTGCTCATCATCTTTCTGAAATCGGCAGGTATCACATACGATACGTATGAGTCGGCCGGACGCTACATTGAGTTCTGGCTCAAACCGGCGGTAGTGGCTTTGGGCATACCCCTCTATTTGCAGCTAAGTTCCATCAAAAAGCAGTTGGTGCCCATTCTGTTTTCGCAGTTGGCAGGCTGTGTGGTCGGATTGGTGTCGGTGGTCTTGCTGGCAAAACTGTTCGGGGCAACGCAGGAAGTGATACTTTCATTGGCCGCCAAATCGGTGACTACCCCTATCGCAATGGAGGTAACACGCACTGTGGGGGGTATTTCTTCACTTACAGCGGCTGTAGTGGTGTGTGTGGGCTTGTTTGGAGCTTTGTTCGGATTTCAAATACTCCGTTTGTTGCGCATCAAGACGCCGCCCGCTCAAGGACTTTCCATGGGGGCTGCGGCACATGCCGTTGGCACGGATACGGCTATGGGGGTAGGTCAGACACATGGTGCTTATGCCAGTTTGGGGCTGATTCTCAACGGACTCTTTACCTCCATTCTTACGCCCTATATTCTTCAATGGTGTAACATCCTCTAAACAAGGCTTGCTATTGTGCCCTGGCAGCTGGCAATAAGGTCTTGCGGATGAATTTTCAACTGCAAGCCACGCACGCCGGCGCTCACATAGATTTGGTCGTACATCAGGCAACTTTCGTGGAGATAGGTGGGATAGCTTTTTTTCATGCCAATGGGCGAACAACCGCCACGGATATAGCCGGTCAGCGGAAGCAACTCTTTCATGTGAATCAGACTGCAACTTTTGTTGCCGCTTGTT
Source organism: Candidatus Gallipaludibacter merdavium (assembly GCA_017694875.1). Lineage (GTDB taxonomy): Bacteria > Bacteroidota > Bacteroidia > Bacteroidales > Paludibacteraceae > Gallipaludibacter > Gallipaludibacter merdavium. The sequence continues at coordinate 77,064 of JADIMG010000097.1, read as the reverse complement.
TTGGCGGCTTTTTTAAAATCTACCTCTTCCGCACCGGGAATAACGCACACAAACAGGCCGGTCTTGTCGCCTCTCAACACTAGGGTTTTAAACACGCATTCGACAGGTTCGCCTACTTGTGCAGCTACATGTGTTGCACTCAGGTCGTTCTCATCTACTTGGTAGGGCACTAGTTCATAGTGGATTTTATGGGCGTCCAACAGGCGTGCCACATTGGTTTTCTGTATTTTGGTTGACATAGTTTAGCGATTCTTTTTTCGGATGTAATAGTCCCACACAATACTTCTTCTTATGATGCCAAAAGGCTTTTGCACGCGCATGGCCTGTAGGTTGGTTTGCCGCTTCACGACGAAATCGGGTGTCTGTTTCATCTTGCTGTAATCCTTACGGGCCTGCATGATGGCTTTGGCTGTGGCTTTTTTGCCGCTTAATAAGGCTTGTAGGGCAGCGGCAAGGTCCATCCAGTAGCGGGCCATCATAACGCGTCGCAACTGTTGGGGAGGCAGATTTTTGTAGAGCATCAGCAGATTATTGCGAAAATTCAGATAGTCCTTGCGGGGATTTTCCTTGGGTAAACTGCCGCCGCCTATATGGAAAACGGTGCTCTCAGGCACATAGAAAACAGCCCATCCATGGCAGCCCAACCGCCAGCAAAGGTCAATCTCTTCCATGTGGGCAAAGAAATCCTTGTCCAGTCCTCCCGTTTCGTGATAGAGTTGGCTGCGTATGCACAGACAGGCGCCGCTTGCCCAAAAGATGCGTGCGGCTTGGTCGTATTGTCCGCGGTCTTCCTCTACATGGTCGAACATGCGTCCACGGCAATAGGGATAGCCCAATGCGTCTATCAAGCCTCCGGCTGCTCCGGCATGCTCAAAGAAGCTTCTCTGGTGATAGCTCTTAATCTTGGGCTGGCAGGCGGCAACTTCAGGGTGCTTGTCCAGAAAGTCGGTCATAGGTTCCAGCCAGTTGGGAGTAACTTCCACGTCGCTGTTCAATAGTACGTAATAGTCAGCGGTTATTTCATGCAATGCACGGTTATAGCCTTCGGCAAAACCGTAATTCTCTCCCAACGGCAGCCATTTTACTCTAGGAAAGGCGGCCACGGCGTCGTGCGATGTGTCTGTAGAGCCGTTGTCGGCGACAATGATTTCGGCAGCTTCGGGAGTGTGCAGACAGACGGATGGAAGAAACTGTTTCAGAAACTGTGCTCCGTTCCAGTTTAATATGACAACTGCGGTTTTACTCATGGGGTAGGGGGCTGGTGTTTCCAGCGGTTGTGGGTCCATAGCCAATAGGCCGGCTCTTCCTGGATGGTCTTTTCCAGGAGACGGGCATATTGTTCGGTGATTTCAAATTCAGGAGTCTGGTCGCTCTGCTCTGCCAACAGATAGAGTTTGCAATGGTAGTAGCCCCTTTTTACGCGCTTGTTTTCAGCGTAGAAAACGGGATATTTGAACTTGCGGGCCAGTGTTTCGCTGCCGGTCAGTATGGCGGTTGGACGTCCTAAGAAAGTGGTCCAATAATGGATGTTGTGCCACGAAGGACTTTGGTCGGCTATCATGCCGTAATGTCCCTTGATGCCTTCCTTGCGGGCAACAACCATTTGGCGCAGCAGATTGTGCTTCTCTATGTTTTCAGCGCCATGACGTTTGCGTTGCTCGTACATGTAGTGGTCAAATGCCTTGTTGTCCAAACGGCGGTAGATGTTGTAGAACTGGCCTTTTTCCACCGTGATAAACTGCTGTACAAAGGCGAGCCATTCCCAATTGCCATAGTGACTGGTCATTAATATGCAACCGCCATATTGTTCGGTCAGTTTTTCCACCAGTTCCCAGTTCTCCAGTTGGATACGTCGGAAACCTTCTTTTCTGGACATGTGGAGGAAATGGGGTATCTCTACCAAAAGGTCAGCAAAGAAATGGTAGAACTCCTTTTCCTTTTTGCGCAATTGTTGTTCATCCCATTCTGTAAAGCATAGCGACAGATTCTTGCGCACCAGTTTGCGCCTGTAACGTACTATGTAATACAGAACAGGATAAATGATAAGGTCGGACACTGCATAGTGAAAACCTAATGGCAGACACGACACTAACCATATGACTCCGTAAAGCAGTTTGTGCATTGCTTATTCTTCTTCACTGTAGATGCCTATGGACAAACCATATTGGTATTCTCCTTCCAATATTTGGTCAATAAGGTCATCGGTCAGTGCAATATTGTCTTTTTTGGCTGCCTTGGTGATGAATTCAAACATCTTTTCTTCGTCAATGCAGGCGGCTTCAGCGGTATCATCTTGAATCAGACCTTCGCTTTCGTAAAAGTCGTAAATTACGTCCAATACATACTGGATGTCATCCTTGGTGAGGGCTTTGCGGTCGTCCTTGTCCAAAAAATCATAGATGAAGTCAACGGCTGCATCATCGTCATACATGAGTTCTTCTTCGTTCATAATGGTAATATTTAGGATTAGTTTGTTGGTTATACTTCATTGATTAGGGCGGCTGTATGGCAGGCCACTACACCAGCCGTCTCCGTGCGCAAACGGCTTGAACCTAATGATACGGGAACATAGCCGGCAGCAAGAGCGGTAGCTACTTCCTGCTCACTGAAATCACCTTCAGGGCCAATCAGTATCACCAAATCCTCGTGCGGCTTGATTTCCTTTTGCAGCAGGCGTTTGTCTTGTTCGTAGCAATGGGCTATGTAACGTTGCCCTTCGTTATGGGAGTTGACAAACTCATCGAAGCTACACATGTCATGCAACACTGGCATATAGGCCTTGAGCGATTGTTTGGCGGCGGAAACCATGATTTTTTCCAACCGTTCTGGCTTGATAATCTTCCGTTCGGAAAAGCGGCACAGCAAAGGGGTAATTTCATCGATACCTATTTCCACACATTTTTCAATCATCCATTCCAGCCGCTCAATATTTTTGGTCGGCGCAATGCCGATGTGCAGGCGGTAAGGGCGTTTGTTGACTTGCTCTTGCCGGCTTACAATCTCAAAACTGCAATGTTTGGGGTGTGGATTGACAATGCGGGCTTCATAGGTGGTGCCGCGGCCGTCGGTCAGCAAGATATTGTCTCCGGTACTCAGGCGCAGCACGCGGACGCAATGTTGCGACTCCTCCTCGTTCAACTCTTGCCGTTTGTCTATATCAGGTACGTAAAATAGATACATAGTCTGTCTATTAAAGGTTGCCAAAGGGGCGACTCAAACCTTTCTATATTTACATTTTCGGAGCAAATATAGTGAAAGGCGAGTGGAGTAGCAAATTTGGGCAAGCTGAAAATAAATACAAATTTATTTGTGTTTATTGAGGCGCCGCCAAATTCAAGCATTAAATGGAAAACGAAGTTTTACGATTTGCAAATCCCGAGCCATCCTATTTTATTCAAATATAGTGAAAGGCGAGTGGAGTAGCAAATTTGAGCAAGCTGAAAATAGAAACAAATCCATTATAATCGCTCAATCAGTTTTTTATAAGGCGCAATCATGCCTTCGTTCATCTTGTTACCCATTTTTGCGCGTATCTTCTTGTTGTTGGCCAGGAATCCGATAAGCTTCATTTTCCACATCTTGCCCCAATGCTTTTGTGGAAAGTCGTCATATATGCCATGTTTCTTGTAAAATTTATGGTCGGCTACCATCAATCCGCGCATCAGATAAATCAGATCACGGAAAATCTTTGTCCCACCTACGCCATAGAAGTTTTGCGGCAGCAATGTGTGGTGGTTCAGGCTGAATATCAGTCGGTCGGCCAATTGCTGAAGTTCAGCGGAGAAGGTTTCTGGGCAATGGTTGTCAAGAATGCCGCACAACATGTTCTGGCCAACTTCTGAACGGGCATACATTATGGTTTGCAGATTGTATTCTCCCTGCAGATTGCCATTTACCAGATAGGCAACTGGCATACCGATACTCATCATGCGGTGCCCGTTGCAAAATTGCCGGTCATCATATTGCTTGAAACTGGCCCCCATAGAATGGTCTTTGAGGGTATAGGCATAGACAATGGCATCGGCATTGAGCACATGCTCGCGCAAAAAGTCGCCAAAGTGGTCTTTATAGATGCATTCACCGTCACCAGCGCAATGGAAGCAACCCAAACAACCGCCGATAAAGGGAAAGTCGGCAATGTTCACTATGCGGGTAGGTGCTGGACAGACAGAGCGAAATTCCTCGATTATCTGGTCTAAAGCCGGGTCGTTGTGGCTGTTGGTCACAATAACAATGTCGTATGCTTTGGAGGGTTTCCCCATTTCTCTTTCTCCGCATTGGAATTGGGTATATTCCCAAAAGCTTTTCAGTTCTTTCTGCCCTTTTTCAGTGAGCAAATCTTCCATGTCAGCCGAAAGACCGCCTATGTATTTCATGCCCATATCCAATGCATTTTCCTTGATGTATTCGTGGGCCGTCATATCATAGAAATGTTTGCTGGTTGTTATCTGTGCGGCATATTTACCATGCAAATCCACGCCACTTTCCTTTATCAGTTCAATGGTCCTATGCATTTGGTAAGGTGCAATGAATGTGTAGACGGGATAGGAAAAAAGAACCATGTCTGACCTTTCGAGCAAAGTCTTGAGTGGAGTAATGTCTTTTTCCAATGATTTGATTTTGCTTCCAACATTCATTACTTCAAATGTGTCTTCTTTGTATAGCTTGGCCAAATAAAGGCTGCTTTGGAGAGTGATGCTATAATTGCCCTTAGGGCTTCCGTTTAATACTGCTATTTTCATGCAATTGTTTTTTAACATTGCTGTTTAAACAAAAATCCTGCCCAATTATTGTTTTGGGCAGGATTTTGGAGGGAAAAACACAATCTTTTTTACCTTGAAAAAACGATGTTTATTTCATGAATTTCAGACTGCTTGATCCATCTATGCTACGCGCAACGTAAATGCCGTTTGCATAATTGGATATATCGATATTGCCTTCACCCGATGCTACCAACTGGCCTTGCATGTTGAAAATCTGAACGGTTTTGCCGCTTTCGTTCACAAGGATAGTACCCATCAGTCTAAGTGCACTTTCAGCGGTATTATCGATGATGCCGGTAGTGGTAGTGTTCTGTGTTAGCGTGATGCAAATCTGTCCGATGGTCGTACCTGTGCCGGCAGTGCGTTGAATCCAAACCAATCCTGATTGGGCAGGAGCGGTTAGGGTTACCAGTTCTGTTGCCGGAGAACTAATGGTGTATGTGTTGTTATCGCCGTCTTCCGTAAAGCGGTAGCCAATGGTTTTTCTTTTGGCTGTTTCCAGATTAGGTATCGTAACATCGAAGCTGACCTCGTCAATATAGGTTTCTTCGTAGTTGCGGAAATCGATAACAATGTAATCGGCATCTCCACCCATCTTGAATCCATTGTCTGTCCAATCCGACTCGGTGTTGTTAACCGTGATTACCAAATCTTCCCAGCCGGTCGGTATACCACCGTTTGCAATGCTTGGAACGTCACCTTTCTTCAGGTCGATGCATACCTCGTATGCAGGTATGGTTATATCTGATTCTATCAGTGTAATGCTTCCCGATATACTTGTTGATTGCGTATCGTCGCTGGCTGTTACTGTATAAGTGCCACTTTCTGTCGGAACACCGCTGATGGTCAAGGTCAGATTGTCTATGTCATAACTCAATCCGGCTGGCAGATTGCTTACGCTGATGTCGGTAGCTGTGCCTCCAGCGGTAAAGCTGATGGTACTGATGGCTTGACCGGCCACAATATCTTGGCTAAGGGAACCCGTGGATGTCAGTGACGGTTCTGTTGCTTCCGTGCTGCTTTCTTTCAACGTGATGCAAATCTGTCCGATGGTCGTACCGGTGCTTGCCGTGCGTTGAATCCATACCAGTTCAGATTGCTCAGGAGCAGACAAGGTAACCGTTTCTGTTGCTGAGCTGCTTATGGTGTATGTGTTGTTATCGCCGTCTTCCGTGAAGCGGTAGCCAATGGTGTTTTGGCCTTTTGAGGCGTTCAAATTGGGTATCGTAACATCAAAGCTGACTTGTTCAATGGTGGCATCTACAAAATTGCGGAAGTCGATGACAATGTAATCGGCATTGCCGCCCATATTGAATCCATTTTCTGTCCAAGTCGATTTGGTGTTGTTGACCGTAATTTCCAATCCTTCCCATCCGCTCGGTATGCCGCCATTTGCAATGCTTGGAACGTCACCTTTCTTCAGGTCGATGCATACTTCATTGGCAGGTGCGGCGCTTGGCTCATTCAGAGTAATGCTTCCCGAAAGGCTCGTTGTTTGTGTACCGTCGCTGGCGGTGACTGTGTAAGTGCCGTTTTCAGTAGGAATACCGCTGATGGTCAAGGTCAGATTGTCTACGTTGGATGTCAATCCGGCTGGCAGATTGCTTACACTGATGCTGGTAGCTGTGCCTCCAGCGGTAAAGCTGATAGTGCTGATGGCCTGACCGGTATAAACTTCTTGGTTAATTTCTCCTTCTGATGTTAATAACGGTTCGGTCGCATTGCAAGCACTGCTTACGCTACCGTCTTCACTGACAATGAGCGTGGCACCGGCTCCACATATAGGGTCGCTGATGGCCGTACGTGATTCTTCTGCACTCATGGCTGTGTAGTCATAATTGGGTGCACTCACGCTGCCGCTGTTGGAAGGAAGACCGTCACCATCAGCATAGCAGTCAATCCATTTGCAATTGTTGGTACCGCCATATTCTTTCCATATCTTCTCGGCATCCAGACCAATAAAGCTGCATCCTTCTACATAGGCATTGACATTTTCCGGGCCGATATAGTAGTTGGCAACGGATGAGTTCCAATAGCAGTTCAGGAAATGCAGTTCAGAATTGCGTGCGCGGGTCATGCGTTCTCTGCATCCTTCGTCCCACCAGCAATAAGCCCAGGTCATGCTGTAGCGTCCGTCGCTTGGTTTGTCAGAGCTACTCGAACCAATCAAATTGGTAAAGCGGTGGTCGTCTGTACCGCCAGAACCACCTACTCTTGGCGGTTTCAGATAGTGGAAACGGCACCAGCTGATGGTGATGTTGTCTGAATTACCTTTGTTGTCGAAATTACCGTCGCAACCATCTGAAAAATCGCAGTGGTCCACCCATGCGTCGGTTACACCGTCAAAACAGAGCAAGTCCCAACCATCGCAGTCGTAGGCACCGGGGCCTTCAAAGGTAAGGTTGCGCAAAATCAGGTTGTTCGACCCGCTTTTGAAATACAAAATACCGGAATTGTCCTTGTTTTGTTCGTTGGATACTAATTTTGAGCCTGGCAATCCCATCAGGGTCTTGTCAGTGGCTTGCACACTCAGATGGTCTGTAAATGTGATGGTGCCGCTCACTAAAATAACCTTATTGCCGTCAGCCTTCAATGCGTTGTTCAGTTCTGTCACATTGGTGACAATAATCGGGGTAGCGTTGCCTCCTCCTGTCGCATTGGCGCCATAGCCAAACGCACTCTCTTGTGCCATGGCTATGCGGGCTAAAAACATTACCGCTATCAATAAAATTGTCCTGGTTTGTTTCATATTATTGATGATTAAAATAGTGTATAATAAGCATTTTGCTGCAAAGTTACTGTGTCTTTAGAGTTGTAGTGTGTATTTTTTGACGTTGATATGTGTATATTTTACCTTTCATTAAAAAAAGGAGATTGGTTTCCCAATCTCCTCGCTTTGCAAATGGGGCGGAGTTATTGAAGCTCGCAGCCCTTATCTGAATCCTTGCATTGTTGATTCTAGGCTTTTTCTGTCTTTAAAACACCATTCGCCTGATTATGTTTTTGCTTATGGTCGTGATTTAAGAGAGAATAGTTTTTTTTGTATGTTTGAAATCTTTTCCTAGCAATCAAATTTTTGTGGATTTTTTGTACATGTCCAGTTCGCCACAGTCTTTTATGTGTAGCTTGATATGTCTGTACCCATCTACTTTTTCCAATACGCCTGCCGGCTCAAAATCCATTTGTGATGGTTCATTGATAAATCGGATATATAGTACAGAGTCATTTCTAATCTCGTATTCAAACTCGGTAGGCGTTATTCCAGGTACTTCCGCTAGGGCATTCAGTAGATCCAGACCAACTCCATTAATTTCGTATAGACCATGGTTATTGTCATTAAAACTTATTTGGATGGATATGGATGACAAGAACATGGAGGCCATATTTTGTGCTATTTCAAAATCTCTGTCAGCATTGTTGGTCTTGGCGCTCCGTTCCAATATCTGTTCCCATAGGGGACCCAACTCGGCTGTATATGTGCCTGCCAAATCCTGACTGTTGATGACTTTATTTGACTGTTGGCTACAGGAGGATAAGATTAATAGGAAATTAATTAAAACTATATGTAATGTTTTCATGTTCGTTTAATTTTTTGATGTTAGCTATGCTTTTTTCTTAATAAGAATCTATGCAATCCCATTTTCTGCAATGATTTTGCAAATATACTATAAAAAAACAATACATACAAGTATATGAATGCATTTAACTTTTGATTTTTGTAAAAAAGGTGGGAATGTTATGGCACTTTGTTGTATTGTTATTGTGTTTTTTGACATTTTTCTCTTCCTTGTTAAAGGTTAGGAGAAGCTGTCTTTGGTACTGATTTCAATCAAGGGAAAAAGAGATTGTGCCAAAATGACTCATTTTGACACAATCCTTATAGGGTGTATCAGATTGCATGGTATGACACACCATCACTATAATTGGGATACTATATATCAATTATGCGATTGGTAATAAGGCGCTTATATTGTTCCTATTGATGGCTGCCGTTATTCGGTAGTTGCGGTTGCTGCTAATTTTGTTACAATGCAGCGAGGCAGGAAGCGGGATACAAGAATATTGAGCCTATTACCCAATTTATGTACAGCTATAGTCTTGCCTTTCATCATGGCCTTATAGCCGTATCGGGCTACATCTGAAGCGGTGGCTTGAGGCAGTAGCTTGGATTTTTGCAGCGTGTTGATGGTATGAGCCGTTGCATGGAATTTGCTTTCGGTTACGCCCGGGCATAGGGTTGTCACGCTCACTCCGCTTCCTTTCAATTCAAATGCCAGTGCTTCGGAAAGACTCAATACGAATGCTTTGGTGGCTCCGTAGGCTGCCATATAAGGTACACTCTCAAAAGCTGCCGTGCTGGCAACATTCATCAGGCGACCATAGCCGCGCTTCTTCATGTCGTGGGTAAACTTCTTGCTGAAATAAGCCAATGTGAGCATGTTGAGCTGCATCATTTCCTGCTCTTTCTGCCAATCGATTTCTGTATATTGACCACTGGTGCCAAAACCGGCGTTGTTCACTACGCAATCGGGCAATAATTGCCGACGCTGCAAGTCTTCATATATGCTTTTGGCATTGTCTATTTGGCTCAAGTCACTTGCGTAATAGTCGGCTTGGCCACCCGAAGCCTTAATCTTTTCCGACATTTCCATCAACTTCTTTTCGTTGCGTGCTACCAAAATGACATGATAGCCGTCGCGGACGAAAAGTTGAACCAATTCGTAGCCTATTCCTTCAGTCACTCCTGTGATAAATGCTGTTTTCATACGGTTCCTTTTTTATGACATACCTCCAAATAACTCAACGTCTGCCAAACTTATCGGGTCGCTGCCCAATATGATGAGACGTTCCACTACATTGCGCAATTCACGTATGTTGCCGGTCCATTCCTTGGTTTGCAGGTACTGAACAGCTTCATCGGTGAATTTTCTGGCGGGCTTTCCGTGCTCGTTGCCAATAAGTTGGCAGAAATACTCCACCAGTAATGGAATGTCTTCTATGCGCTCTTTCAGGCTGGGTACGTGTAGAGGTATTACGTTCAGACGATGATACAAATCTTCGCGGAAATTGCCTTCCTCAATCTCTTTTTTCAGATTTTTGTTGGTTGCGGCGATAACACGTACATCTACATGTATGTTTTTGTCACTTCCCACACGCGAAATTTCGTTTTCTTGAAGGGCACGCAATACTTTGGTCTGGGCTGACAGACTCATATCGCCTATTTCGTCTAAAAACAAGGTGCCGCCGTCTGCCTGCTCAAATTTTCCAATGCGTTGTTTGATGGCGGAAGTAAAGGCTCCTTTTTCATGTCCGAACAATTCGCTTTCAATCAATTCAGAAGGAATGGCTGCACAGTTTACTTCAACAAAGGGGGCTTTGCTGCGGTTGCTTAAGGCATATATCTGGCGGGCTACCACTTCCTTACCTGTTCCGTTCTCACCTGTGATGAGAACACGGGCGTCAGTCGGAGCAATACGGTTAATCATGTCACGCAAATGCTCGATGGCTGGCGACTGACCTATCATCTGGTATTTGTTGTCAACTTTCTTCTTCAGCGTTTTGGTGGTTGTTACCAGATTCTTTTTGTCCAAGGCATTTTTTACGGTAACAAGCAACCGGTTCAAGTCTATCGGTTTTTCAATAAAGTCAAAGGCTCCGATTTTGATAGCCTCTACGGCTGTCTCAATGTTTCCGTGTCCGGAAATCATGACAATGGGGGTCTCAATGCCGTCGTTGATAAGTGCATGTAGTAAGTCCATACCATCTATCTCCGGCATCTTGATATCGGAAAAGATGATGTCGTAATTCATGCTTTTGGCCATTTCTAGCCCTTTCTTCCCGTCCTCTGCAAGCTCTACTTTGTGCTGTTCAAACTCTAAAATCTCCTTTAGGGTGTTGCGTATGCTGCGCTCGTCGTCTATTACTAATATTTTTGCCATAATCTGTTATAGGTCAAACCCGATATCTCGTCTGCAATACTTTCCTTCGAAATTGATTTTTTGCGCATTGGCAAACGATAATGCACGGGCGCTTTCTTTGTCAGCACCATAGGAACTGACTGCCAATACACGTCCGCCGGATGTTACAATGTTGCCGTCTTTGACTGCGGTGCCGGCATGAAACACAATGCTGTCCTTTACCTCGTCAAGACCGCTGATGATTTTACCTTTCTCGTATGCTTCAGGATATCCACCGGAAACAAGCATGACTGCCACTGCGGCACGTTTGTCAAATTCAACCTTTTTGCGGTCCAGGTTGCCTTGGGCCACACCTTCCAGCAAATCGACAAGGTCGGATTTCAAACGCAGCATGACAACTTCGGTTTCTGGGTCACCCATGCGGGCATTGTATTCAATAACGTATGGGTCACCTTCTATATTGATAAGGCCAAAAAAGATGAAGCCTTTATAGCAGATGCCTTCTTCTTTCAATCCTTCTACGGTTGGACGAATAATGCGTTCTTCCACCTTTTGCATAAAGCAGGCATCGGCAAATGGTACAGGTGAAACAGAACCCATGCCGCCGGTATTCAGGCCAGTATCGCCTTCTCCTATGCGTTTGTAATCCTTTGCCTCGGGCAACAGTTGGTAGTGCTCACCATCGGTGAGAATGAACACAGAGCATTCAATCCCTTTGAGGAATTCTTCTATCACTACGGTGCGGCTGGAAGCGCCGAATTTTCCGTTAAGCATCTGGCGCAATTCACTTTTGGCTGTTTCAAGATGGTCTATAATCAACACTCCCTTGCCGGCAGCGAGTCCGTCTGCTTTTAATACGTAAGGGGCTTTCAATTGTTCCAAAAAATGTTCTCCTTCGTCCACATTATCAGCCGTAACGCTCAAATAGCGGGCAGTGGGGATGTGGTGACGCATCATAAAGCGTTTGGAGAAATCTTTGCTGCCTTCCAATTGTGCTCCTTCTTTGTTCGGACCGATAACCGGGATATTTTTTAGATATTCATCCGATGCAAAATAATCAACAATTCCTTTTACTAATGGGTCTTCAGGGCCAACTACCACCATGTCGATGTGATGTTCCTTGACAGCTTCCTTCAGCGCAGGAAAGTCGGTTGCGCTTATCGGCAGGTTTGTCCCTACGGAGGAGGTACCGGCATTGCCTGGGGCAATGAATAGTTTGTCCAAACGATAACTTTGTTTCAATTTCCATGCGATGGCATGTTCACGGCCTCCGCTGCCTAATAAAAGTATGTTCATGTGATTGTTGTTTTGCATTATTGTGCAAAGTTACAAATGTTTGGCGCTTGTTCCAAATGTATGTGTGTTTTTGTCCGTATTTGTTTATCCGGAAAATGAAGCGTAAAAAACGGGAGCCACATCAATTGGTGCGGCTCCCGAGGATATGTGTCTGAGTTTTCTATTGGTTTCTTACGTTTACAAGGTTTCTTACTTTGGCGTTGAATCCGCCGCTATTGAGCAAGGCATCCATGTCTATGTGCATACGGTAACACCAGAAATTATCGGGGTCATCCGGAACGTTGATGCGTTCGCTGTGCACATCAGGTTTGCAGATGCTTTCGTCTATGGCAAACCAGTCTTGCAACGGCAGCACAACCCACATGGCGGGCGAATAGACATGCTGTGTCAAGATGGCTTCGGCTATGGCACCGCTACATTTCTTAGGAGCTTCACCCCACCAGCCCAATATCTGGTTGTAGAAACGTTGTGTCTTGCTGTAATCTTCTTCCCACCATGCGCGCAAGGGGTTCATGTCGTGCGTACCGGTGGTACATACTGACAGATAAGGAGCGTCAGCCGGGTGACCAAACTCTATTTGCGGATTCTTGGGCATACGCTGAATCTCCAGAGAAAGTATTTGAAGCGCATGCATCACTTCCGGTACAGAATCGGGCACCATGCCCAAATCTTCTCCACATACCAGCATGCGGGTAGAAGAAATCAGTGTAGGCAACTTGCGCATAGCGGACTCTTTCCAGAATTCATTGTGACGGTGATAGAAGAATTCGTTGTAAATCTTCATCAGGTTTTCCTTGTCATGGTCATACAATGCGCGGAAACTCTTCGATTGGTTCATGGAGATGCGTGGGTGAAGCAGTTCGGGGTGACGTGGGTCACGCAGGAACAATACTTCGCAATGCAGTTCATACAGGCAGTTACGCAGGCGAATATCTTCATCCGAGGTAAGGTTGTTGTCCTTGAAATAAGCCTGTACTTTGCGTTGGGTGTCAAATTCCGGTTTGAAGCGGAACATCTCATAACCATCTATATCAAAGAAGCGGTCACGCACTTCTTCCCAACGGTTGCCGAACATTTCTTGCAGGCACCACTGGTGAATGTAAGGGGTCAACATGCGTTTCTCGTCCAACCAGATACCGCGTTGACGCAATTCGTCCAAACTATAAGGCAGGGCTGGTAAGAAACGGCCGGTGAGTCCCCACACGTCTTCTTTCGGCATAACCCATATGCGGAAGAAGCCTAATATGTGGTCAATGCGGTAAGCGTCAAAATAGTCGGCCATTTTGACAAAGCGTCTTCGCCACCAATCAAAGTTGTCTCTGGCCATCACATCCCAATTGTAAGGCGGAAATCCCCAGTTTTGGCCTGAAATGGAGAAATCATCGGGGGGGGCGCCTGCTTGCAGGGAGAGGTCAAAAAGCTCGGGTGCCTGCCATGCGTCAACACTGTGTGGATTGATGCCGATAGGAATGTCACCCTTCATGGCTACACCGTGATGGTGGGCATAGTCACGTGCCTCACTCAACTGTTTGTGCAAATGATATTGCACGAAATAATGAATGGCAATGTCATCATATACTTCCGATTTTTTATCGGTCAGATGGGCAATCGCTGTTTCGTTATAGCGGCTGTATTCACCCCATTGGCTGAAATCGGGGGTATGGAACTTGTCACGCAGGTAGCAGAAGACGGCGTAGGGAACCAGCCATTGCCGGTTGGCTGCAAACCATTTCTTGTAGTCTGCCGAAGCAAAGGTGCTTTTGCAGGCTTGTGGATATACGGCGCGGATATATTTCCATTTCAAGGCTATAATTTCACTGTAGTTGACATAATCAAGGCTGTTCAGCTCTTTCTTCTTGGCCTCAAAGCGTGCTTGTTCTTCTGTGTCAGCCAATGTTCCTATAGACTCCAGATGCAGATACAGCGGATGGAGTGCAAATACGGAAACGGTGCTGTAAGGATAGGAATCCTTGTTGGTCCATAGCATGGTGGTGTCGTTGATGGGCAAGGTCTGAATCATTTTCATGCCGGTCAAAACAGCCCAGTCAACCAGTTTTTTCAAATCGCTGAACTCACCGACACCGAAACCATCGCTGGTGCGAAGTGAAAATACGGGAAGAGCCACACCAGCACCACGCCATGCGGGACGGGTATATCTGAAACCGAAATCGTTGATATATAAATCGTCTTTTTCTTGTTGCGACCACAAACGGCGGTTTTCGCCATATTCAAGGTCGAGTACTTTTCCGCTTTCCTTGTCAAAAATGACATATTTATATTCAATAACCTGATAACGTTCTTTCAGCTTGATGCCGCCACGCCATACGGGGAAGTCTGTATCGCTTAGAACAAGTTTTCTGTTACTGTCCCATTCGCCCAATTCTGGAATGTTGCCCATTATACCCACACATTCATTGGCTTGCACTCTGGGCAAATCTATGCTGAATATAATGTTGCCTTTTAATGTGCTCTTTTTACTTTTCGGCCGCAAAAACAAGGCATCGGTATATAGGGAAGAATGAAAAACATCGTCCAGTGACATGTCACGCCAATAGTCAACAACGTGTCCGGTGGATGCAGTCCACCCGAGAGGTAAATGCCTGTCGTTGCCATGTTCATATTGGAATGCACCGTTGGGGTGAATGATAGCATATTTGTACGTCAAAACAGATTCAAAATCCGATAGGTCTAACAAAGTTTCCCAACGGTCGCCGTCAACGCATTGCATCACTAAAGGATGCTGCTCATCCCAATGGCGTGTTGAAGTCCTGCCCACCAGGCACAGACTTTGTCCCCATTGAGCACGGTAGTTAATTGTAATTCTGATGGTCATAAGGTTAAAATATAATACATATTATCTTAAAAAAACTGCACAAAAATACGTTTTTTTTCTTGATTGTCATCTGTCGGGCTGACTTTTTTGCAGAGAAGCCTTTATTCTTGCAGCAAACCATTGCCGGGCAGGTGCATGCCTGCAATGATGAGCGACTTGCTTTTCCCGTATTCGCTGACCCATAAACGGGTTTGAATGGCTTCTTCACGGTTCATGTCATAGGATGCGCACAATTCAGGATGCTTGAGTTGCAGGTCGGCACCATGCATGAAATCACCGGCAATAAGCACTTGACCGATTTCGTATGCGGTGTGTCCTGGCGTGTGCCCTTTGGCATCATGAGCAATGACTCCCATGGGAAGAGTATCTTCAAGGGTGAAACGGTGGAGACGGCCGGCATAGGCATCCATGCTTTTTTGACTTAATGCGTCTCCTTCCTGGGTGCACCAGTAGGCATATTCTGTTTCCGGCACATAAACCTCGGCGTTTGGAAATGCAGCACTGTCGTTTTCTGTCATTCCGCCGATATGGTCAAAATGGAAATGGGTGATAAACAGATAGTCTATATCGGAAGGCGACAATTGTAAATCTTTCAGGCGCTTCTGCAATTGACCGCCGCTGGCGCTACCGTTGCCGGTATCAAACAAGATGTTTTTTCCGTCTTTTTGAATAAGGAAACAACTCATGGATGCAGCAACGGAACCCTCTGGAGACAGTTGCTCTACTAGAGCGGAGTCTTTTTCTCCGTAAAACAGCTGGTTGGGCATGCGTTTCTCATCCTTGTTGCCCTGAAGGTGTATCAGGCGCATGTCAGTCAATTCCTTGATATGGATTCCTTCAAGTTCTTGTTGCTGGGATGACTTCGATTGTTGTGTCTTTTTTCCTGTACAGGCCATAAGGCATAAAGCTAAAAAAGCAAGAATGGTCTTGTTCATAATTGTTTGTTTTTAATGGGTTATGGTTATATGTTTTTTGTCCACTGTTTTTTCACAAATAATTTCCAGAGCGGAGCCGCCATCAAGGCTTGTCTGATTTCATCATGCTCCAGGAGTGACCAAACTTTTTCGCGGCTCATTAATTCTATACTGATGTCTTCTGTAGGTTCCAGATGTTGGGTGGAAAGTTGTTTTACACCCTCAGCCAAAAAGCAATGGCAAAGATTAGTGTTGGTACTGGTATTGGGCGAAATGGTCATGAGCTTGGTCCATGTGCCGCCACCAAATCCCGTTTCTTCATACAGTTCACGCTGTGCTGCTTCCAAAGGGCTTTCACCGCTTTCGCATACACCGGCACATATCTCGTAACCAGTCCATTGCAAACCATGCCTGTATTGGCGTTCCATGACAAAATCGCCCGACTCGGTAATGGCAATGACATTTACCCAATCCGGATATTCCAGTACATAATATTCTTTGTGCTCAACACCATTGGGTAGCCTGACATGGTCACGCCTTGCTGTCAGCCATGGACGTTCAAACAGATATACACTGTCTATGATTTCCCATTTTTTATCGTCATGCTTGTCCATGTATTTCAGTTTGGTGGTCTTTTGGTACAAAACTACGAAAATCTACTCATATATACAACTGTCCGGCAGGGTGGTGTGGAAATATGGGGAGGAGCTGATTCTTGGGGAAAGGTATAGATGGCAAACTTTTTGCAGAGACGATTTTCCATGCTATGTTTGACGATTGTATGAACAAGATATTTTTCTCATTGATATTGTCCGCGGTGTTTCTTTTAGCAGGATGTGCCGGGAATGCTAAAACAGATGACAACACAGCAAAGTCGCCTGATACCTATCGTCCTGAACGTGCTCCTTATGATGGATTCGTGTGGGAACGCTTGTCGGGTGCCGGATTGGTGATGTGGGCACAACGGTCGCCCAAAACCTTTTTACAGACAGATGCTTCTGTACATGGAGTGCGCTTGTGTACATTAACTGATAACGGAGTGTCACGTTCAGAACCGTTGGTGCAGGTTTTTGATTTGAAAGCGGGGCAATTGGATAGTTTGTTGCCTTATTTGTTGGAACATCCCCGTGTTGAGTCGCTTTCAGAGAATGATACGGTGACTTGCGCTTTCCAACAGGTGGAATCAGGACGGATGGGAGTGAGACGTTATGTGTTGGTGCCGACAGGAGAAGGTGCCGACGCACTGAAGAAGCGGATGGAAAACAAGCCTGTTCCAACTACATGTGGAGGATGGGGAATGGGCAATAGCGGTATGCGTTATTTTGAGATTTTCTCGGATAAACCCAACAAAGCGGTTTTTGTGGAGATAGGGCAGGAAACTCCTTTGTTTGACGAAAAGAGTATCCAATTGCACGATTCTATCGTTTCTCTGAGGGGGCAAGTGGTATGGGAACATGAAAGCCATTCGTTTGCTCCAGAAGGAGATACGGTTGTCTATTGGTTGACAGACGACACACAACGTCTGGAGGCTACTTATGATGCTGTTTTAGGAGCGGGCGCTCCTCCTTATACGCCAGTCAGAGCACAGTTGATGATGCGCATGTTGGGTCCGGCCTACGATGGCTTTGCCGCTGAGTATGACGGGGTCATGGAGGTGATAGAGATTGGTTTTATGGAGCCCGTAGATTAGAAGGAAAACATGGCGTAGGTTTGTCTGTTTGGAGTTTATTGATTATATTTGCTTGTGTTAAAGTGAATGAACTATGTATCTACGAAATTTCCTCCTATCCTTACTGATGGTTGGGTCAATGGTATCTACTTTTGCCGTTTCTTCTGATTTGGAAACCGAATTGCGTTCGATGCTGGAAAATAAGGACGCTACAATTGGAATTGCTCTCATTGTGAACGATAATGATACCTTGACAATTAACAATGACGAACGCTATCCTTTGATGAGTGTGATGAAGTTTCACCAGGCGATTGCCGTGTCACGTTTTCTGGAAGGAAACAAATTACCTTTATCGGCTACTGTTGCAGTGAAACCTTCACAGCTCAACCCTGATACTTATAGCCCTTTGCGTGAGCGCTATCCGAATGGGAATGTGGAGGTATCTTATGCCGACCTGATGAAATACACGTTACAGATGAGCGACAATAATGCATGCGATATTCTCTTTTCCTATACTTTACCGCCAGAAAAGGTGCAAGCTTATTTGGAGTCTGTTGGCTTTACCGATTTTGCCATAGCAGTCACTGAGGATGATATGTACAAAAACCGGAGGTCTGCCTACGCCAATTGGTCAACACCGCTTTCGGCTGTTTGCATTCTGAACCGTTTCTTTACTTCACAGTGGTTGCCCAAAGAATACCAGTCATTTATTGCCCAGGTGATGTTTGATGCCCAGACGGGTGCCAACCGTTTGCCGGGTGGACTTCCTGCTGATGGAGTTCGCATTGCCCACAAAACGGGAACGGGCTATGTCACTCCTGAAGGACGCATCATGGCTGTAAACGATATTGGCTTTGTGCTTTTGCCCGACGGACGCCATTATTCCATTGCTGTCTTTATTGCTAATGCAGCAGGAACAGAGGAAGAAAATGTAGCCATCATTGCTGAAATCTCAGCATTGGTTTACCATTATGTACTTTCGTTGAAGCCATAATAAACATTTTCTCCGTGTTACTTTATTTCTTCCCCAATGGTTTTGTATCAAAGGGTAAAATTCTTGTATGTTCAGGTTCACTAACGAATAAATTACTCTGCTCACCAGCATGAAGGACTTTGAGGTCGATGATGTGACGTCTCAAATCGGCACGTACTGCAAAATTGTCTATCTCTATGCGTCTTTCCTTACTCATCTTACAGAACTCTTCGCTTTGTTCAATACCAGCAAATCTCCGTCCGCAAAGGTTGGCGGCAATGCCAGTTGTCGAACTGCCGCTGAATGGGTCAAGTACCCAATCTCCTTCGTCGGTCGAAGCAAGAATAATACGTGTGAGTAGAGATAGAGGCTTTTGTGTTGGATGTTTGCCACATGTTTTTTCCCAGCGCCCGATGGCAGGTAGTCGCCAAACATCGGTCATTTGCTTGTTGTCGTTGAGCTTCTTCATCAGTTCATAGTTATATTTATGTGCTACTTTATGGCTCTTTCTTGCCCAAATGATGAATTCGGTAGAATAGGTGAAAAATCTGCACGAAATATTGACTGGAGGATTGGTTTTTTGCCAAGTGATGACATTTAGAATCTTGTAACCAAGTTCCGTCAGACAATTGGCAATTGAGAAAATATTATGGTATGTGCCGCTAATCCAGATAGTGCCACTATCTTTCAGTTTCTCGCGACACAAGCTAAGCCATTCCATATTGAAATTCTTCATCTCTTCTGGGGTCTTTCCTTTGTCCCAATCTCCTTTATCCACACAAACCACTTTACCACTTTGAAGGCTTATTCCGCCATTGGAGAGAAAGTAAGGAGGATCAGCAAATATCATGTCGAACTTGAAACTGAATTCAGAGAGTAGTTTGAAAGAATCACCCTGAGCCAATAAAAAATCTTTATTATCTGATGTATAATATGATTCTATCATAGTTATTAAAGTTCGTAAGAAGGAACGATGCTTTCAGAATTGATATCAACTCTAGGAACAGGTAGGCCTAATTCCTCCAATGGTATATATCCAAAATAATATCTACATCCAACACTTATAATATAATCAAGTGTATCCTTATATTTTGAATCCTTAAACCAGTCGTCTAATACATACAGGTATTCGACCTTATAATTTAGTTCCGAAAATAATTTTGTATATTGTTTTTTCTTGAAATCGCAAGTCTGTAATTTCTCATCAACACTACCTGCAACTTCTTGATGTTTAACTTCCAAGATGAAAGCAGTATTATTAATGATAACATATATGCAATTATCTGGCAAAAGTTGTTTTGAGATATGCTTTCTCCAGTCTATGCCATTAGTTTTTAGGAATTTATATAATCCGTGTTTTTTAAAGAGTCTTGCAACAAGTTCATTGTTGTAGTATACTCTTGTATCATCAACACGATATCCATTTTGAGAATTGAGAAATGCTGCTAATTCAACTTTTGCTTCGTATCTGAGTCCAGTTAAAGTGTTAGAACCACCTGTGCCACCTTTTATCATAAATTTATCGATTATTGTTTTCTTGTGTTCTTTGGCATGCTCCATGATAGTAACTTATTACATGCCATGATTTTTAATTTTTATTTTCTGCAAAAAATAGTTGATATCAGTAAGATTATAGACGCTTGGGATGATGTTATATGCCTCTTGAAGTTTATTCTTGGCACTCTTCCATCCAATACCGTCTGTAATCCAAACGAATTCAAATCCTTGTACAGAGTTGATTTTTGGCGCAATTTCAGAATAGGAGCGGGCCACCTCATTAAGTTTTGACCCGCCGCCACTATAGAAATTGACCTCAATAAGATAGATCTTTGTAGCTGTTTCAATCGCAAAGTCAAATCGCTTTTTATCATCACCCAACACACGAGTGATAGCAGGCCATTCGCTTGAATAAACCTCTTGACGATAATGTATGCCGTTCTTGTCCAATGTTTTAGCTACCGTTCTCTCCATGATATGGCCACTACGATTTTTACGAGCATTTGTGTCAAGGCCAGTCTCAATGCCAAAAACATAATCTACAAGATCCTTTATCTTTTTATTTTGGAAGATTTCCGTTAAACCTGTATCATTAAGATACTCAATAACACCATCAACCGATGTGAATAGGGAATCCAGAACGACGCAATCTCCTGATGAGTTGATGATTTTTTTCTTGCCTTCACTACGTACTGCTATAAGAATGTCCATAATATTGAAAGCCGACCTGTCGCGCTTCCATATAGCTTCTACAGCCTTACGCATGTCGGGAGCACCAATCAAACTGTTAAGTATGCAGAGGCTTAACTTGATATCTTCTACATTCTCTGCAATTTTAGTGAAGTCACAGAAAAAGTCTAAGGTCTGATTTGTCTCCTGCAATTGAGACATGAACTTGTTGAAGTCTTTTGCCATATTATTGCTATAATTAAAGAGTTCCTTAAGATGGTATGTTTTTCAAACATCGTATTGCAACGTATTTCTGAATGGTTCGGTTTCTTCAGCAACATAACATGGTTCAAATGGGTAATTTTCAATGTAAGCTGCTGTTTTAGTGTTGTTGTAGTTTCGTACTAAAATTTCTGTTAATTTTCCGCGTTTGCTGGCATTTGAGTTTATGCTACGGGAGGCCCACACCCTTTCTATCGTGTATTCGGCATAAAGTACATCGAAAAAATTGTCCTCTTCATTTTTCCCTTGGCAGTCAGAGTTGCTGAGCATAAATTTATGTCCTGCATGATGGATACGATCACAAAATCTCTTCAGACGTATTTGGGCATCGTCATTGAATGATTCTTTGGTGTAGTCGTTGAAACTGGACGTATTACTTAGAGGACGATAAGGGGGATCAAAGTAAAAGAGTGTATTGTTGGTAGCATGGTCAAATGTTGCTTCAAAATCGCCGGTAAGGATCTCAACGCGTTGCAAAAGGCGACTATCTGCCTTGATGGTTGTCTCATCACAGATCTGAGGGTTGGCATACCTGCCAAACGGTACATTAAAAAGTCCTTTCTTATTTACGCGATACAAGCCGTTGAAGCATGTACGATTAAGGAAGAAAAAGTTTGTTGTATTCTCTATTGGATCGAGAATTTTTTCATTGTAGCGGTCACGTATGGATAGGAAAAACTCTTTGCGATTTTCCTCTGTTGTGAGTGCAAGATATGTATTCTGAATTTCACGAAGAGATTCAATGAGCATGTCCGGATGATCACGAACCATACGGTAGCATATTGCAAGGTCAGGATTGATGTCGTTGATAACAGCATGGCTGATGTTGGGGTATTGCTGCAACATATAGAAGAGCATTGCTCCACCACCAACAAAAGGTTCAATGTAAGTTGCATTTTGCCAGTTACCAAAGTTAGCTGGGAGTTGTTTTTCCAGTTGTTCAATGAGCTGGGTCTTGCCGCCTACCCATTTGATAAAAGGTTTTGCTTTCGGCATTACTTTATTAGTTATTATTGTTTTCAATGAACATGCATACAATAGCTTTAGGTATTTGTTCATCCTTGACGCAGAAACATCCATTATAAATAAACCGTTGCATGCAAGTTCTCAACTATAAAATGCAAAGATAATTGAATTCTCTCATTAAAATAAACGTGTTCTTAACTTCTGATGCAAAAGATGCAATATGCTCCAATTTAATCAATAAGATACGGACAGAATGAATAATGTATGGATGTCTTTTTTGAGTAATTGATATACGAAAGTAAGATATGAATTGAAAATACGGAAAGTTTCTTCGTGTTCCATTGAAATTCAAATAGTTCTGATTATTATTTTGGGGAACTATTCCGTATTTGAGCGAGTTTTTTTATCTTTGCAGAAAAGCGAAATCAAATAATGGAAGAACAGAATACTGTGAATAATTACACCGGCACAAGCTACGATGAATCCAATATGATTCATTTGGAGGATATGGAGCACATCCGCCTGCGTCCGGGTATGTATATCGGAAAATTGGGAGACGGTTCACATGCGGATGACGGTATATATGTGTTGATTAAGGAAGCTATTGACAATTCCATCGACGAGTTCCGCATGGGCGAGGGAAAAGTCATTGAGGTGGATGTGAAAGACGGGAAAGTGCGTGTACGTGATTATGGACGTGGAATTCCTTTGGGCTCGATAGTGGAGGCAGTTTCCCGACTCAATACGGGTTCAAAATACGATTCAAAGGCTTTCAAAAAATCAGTCGGATTGAATGGTGTGGGTACGAAGGCAGTCAATGCGCTTTCATGGAAGTTTGTTGTACAGGCTTTTCGTGACGGTAAAACACGGCGTGCCGAGTTCAAGCAAGGGAAATTACAGTCAGATACGGGTATTATAGATTCAAATGAACCGCGGGGTACACTCATTGAATTTGAACCGGATAATACGAAGTTTGAAAACTATGCGTTTCACGATGATTTTATAGAACCATTGTTACGGAATTACTGTTACCTCAACACGGGGCTGACCATTGTGTTCAATGGTACGAAATTCCATTCCAAAAACGGCCTGCTCGATTTGCTGACAGAAAATCTGACTTCCGACCCGCTTTATCCTCCTATCCATTTTAAGGGAGACGATATTGAAATTGTACTCACACATACCAATCAGAATAACGACGAATATTATTCTTTTGTCAACGGACAGCATACAACGCATGGAGGAACGCACCAAACGGCTTATCGTGAAGCATTGGGCAAAACCATCAAGGAATTCTTCAACAAAAACCAGGACTTGGAGGATATTCGTAATGGATTGGTAGCAGCCATTGCCATTAATGTGGAGGAACCTGTATTTGAAAGTCAGACAAAGACGAAACTGGGCTCACGTGATGTAAATAAGGAAGGATTGTCGGTCAATAAATTCATCAACGATTTTGTCAAACGTGAATTGGACAATTACTTGCACAAACATCCGGAAGTGGCTGATGTGATGCTCCAGAAAATACAGGCATCAGAGAAAGAGCGCAAAGCGATTGCCGGTGTAACGAAACTTGCCCGCGAGCGTGCAAAGAAAGTGAATATGCACAACCGGAAATTGCGCGACTGTCGTATTCATTTCAATGACGCGCTGACAAAAGACCAGGAAAAGAATGCACAGATAGAGAATACATGTATCTTTATTACGGAGGGCGACTCAGCCAGTGGTTCCATAACCAAAAGCCGTGATGTGCAGACACAGGCTGTATTCAGTCTGAGGGGAAAGCCGCTCAATAGTTACGGATTGACCAAAAAGATTGTCTATGAGAACGAAGAGTTCAACCTTTTGCAGGCGGCTCTCAATATTGAGGAAGGCTTGGACGGATTGCGCTATAATAAAGTGATTGTGGCTACCGATGCCGATGTCGATGGCATGCATATCCGTTTGTTGATGATTACTTTCTTCCTGCAATTCTTCCCTGACCTGATTAAGAAAGGACATGTATATATTCTGCAAACACCTCTTTTCCGTGTGAGAAACAAGAAAGAGACCATTTATTGCTATTCGGAGGAAGAACGTCTGAATGCCATAAGTAAATTGGGTGCCAATCCGGAGATTACCCGTTTTAAAGGGTTGGGAGAGATTTCACCGGACGAATTCCGTGAATTGATAGGTGAAAATATGAGGCTCGACCGGGTTACGCTGAGAAAAGATGATGCTGTATCGGATATGCTTGCGTTTTATATGGGAAAAAATACACCGGAACGACAGAATTTTATCATTGACAATTTGGTAGTGGAAGAAGATGCAGCAGACGAACGATGATATACGTTTCATGCGCTTGGCGCTGGAAGAAGCGCAACTTGCCTATGAGGCCGACGAAGTGCCGGTGGGTTGCATTGTGGCTTGTCGTGGACAGATTGTCGGACGGGGGCATAATCTGACAGAGACTTTGTCTGATGTGACAGCTCATGCTGAGATGCAGGCCATTACGGCAGCCATGCAGACGCTTGGCAGCAAATATTTGACCGACTGCACACTTTATGTGACGGTTGAACCTTGTGCCATGTGTGCGGGCGCTATAGGGTGGGCACAAGTGGGAAGGGTGGTTTATGGTGCGGCTGATGCGAAAAGGGGCTATTCGGTGTTTGCACCGAAGGTGTTGCATCCCAAGTGTAAGGTGCAAAGTGGATTGTTGGAAGAGGATTGTGCTGCTCTGATGACGCAGTTCTTTAGAAATAAGCGCAAATGAATTATGAACTGACCATATTGTTGCTGGCCATTGTACCCGCCTTGCTGCTTTGGGTTTATATTTATGGACGTGACCGGAAGAAGGAACCGGTACGCCTGTTGTTGAAAGCATTGCTCTATGGCGTTTTGGCTGTACCTCTTGTTTTTGCCATTCATTTTCTGTTGGCGTGGCTGGGCATAGATGTGCAGTCCAATGTCTTTTTGCGGGCTTTTGTGTCAGCGGCTTTGATTGAAGAAGGATGTAAGTTCTATCTTTTGCGCAAATTGATATGGCGCAATCCTGCTTTTGATGAACGTTTCGACGGCATAGTCTATTCGGTGTATGTGTCTTTGGGTTTTGCCATTGTGGAAAATCTTCTCTATCTGTTTGTCTATACGCCGGAAACGGCTTTTGCTACGGGCATTCAACGCGCCCTTTGGGCGGTACCGGCCCATTTCCTGTTTGCTGTCATCATGGGCTATTACCTTTCTTGGGCAAAATTCAATCCGGAATATCGTAATGGTTTCCTGTTCCTGAGTCTCTTTTTGGCGGTATTGGCCCATGGGGGCTATGACCTGCTGCTGATGTTGGCAGAAGTTATCAGTACGTTCTCTTCGGCTTTGTCAGGATTGATTATGATTGGATTTTATGTCTTTGATTTTATGCTGTGGCGAATAGGTCTTAAGCGTATTAACCGCCAACAGCGCATAGACGAATTGAACAATATGAAATTTTAAAGCTGGAAGGTATGTCAGATTATGCTTTGGCAGAAGTGATTGTTGAATCCAACGATGATTTGGAGATTTGGGCATCGATTGTGGTCGGTTTTGATGACGATAAAAGCTTGGTCATTGAGTTGGAATACATTAATTATGATGACCACACAGAGGATTATGTGCGAAAGGCTGTTGTTGATAAAATGGGTGCATTCCTGTTGGCTCAGCAACTCAGGGTTGCCTTAACTGACTTGCCGAATGCTTTACAAAAGCGCTTTGCTGTCAATCATAATGCTTATGTTCCCTCTCAGGTGAAGGCTCTTTTTCATGAAATAGTGGCGTTTTTGAGAGAAAACAGAGTGGTATATGTGATGAAATAGTAGCCTTTTCGGGAAAATCTGAAATTTTTTCTGTTAGTATCTGGCTGATATATAGAGATATGTGATTTTCTTGCAAAAAATCTCCGAAAAATTTGCAAGTTTCAATGGAATGCACTACTTTTGCATTCCGAAATTACATCGCGGAGTGGAGCAGTGGTAGCTCGCCAGGCTCATAACCTGGAGGTCGTTCGTTCGAGTCGGGCCTCCGCAACTAAATGAAAAAGATGCCTGCAAACGAAGGCATCTTTTTTTGTTTATGTGATATGGAACAGATTAAATTCATATTAAGAGAAAACGAAACCTTTATCCCACTCATTCAGTTGCTGAAGGCAGTGCATGTGGTCTATTCGGGTAGTGAAGCGCAAGAGGTAGTGGCTGCTGGTTATGTTACCAGAAACGGTCAGACGGAATTGAGAAAAAGAGCCAAAATTGCGGCCGGAGAGACCATCGTATTCCAAAACTACGAAATCAAGGTCCTTTCAGCCTAACGGACAAATCATAATCTTTATTCATTCATTTATAACTATTCGTCGTCCCATGTGGGGCGGCCGTAAAAACGTTTTTATGCAGTTTCATTTTCAACCTCGTATCTTCTCGTGTCTGAAGGATTACACGAAAGAAAAGTTTTATGCTGATGCAATGGCGGGCATCATTGTAGGTATTGTGGCGTTGCCTCTGGCTATAGCCTTTGGTATTGCATCGGGCGTAGGACCGACTGAAGGACTGGTGACGGCTATTATAGCCGGTTTCCTCATTTCGCTTTTGGGTGGTACTAAGGTGCAGATAGGTGGACCGACTGGGGCCTTTATTGTTATCATCTATGGAATTATAGAGCAACATGGGTTGAGCGGATTGATGATTGCGACGGTTATGGCGGGGATTCTGTTGGTGCTGATGGGGGTTTTCCGTTTGGGAAATATCATCAAGTTTGTGCCTTATCCCGTGATTGTCGGATTTACCGGCGGTATTGCATTGACCATTTTCTCTACTCAAATGAACGACCTCTTTGGGCTTGGCATAGAAAAGGTGCCGTCTGACTTTATCGGAAAATGGGTGTGCTATGTACAGAATTTTACGCATATCAACTGGATTTCCTTGGCAATGGGTATTGTCAGCATTTTGATAATCGTATTTACACCGAAAGTCTCCAAAAAAATCCCTGGCTCGTTGGTGGCTATCATTGTAATGACATTGGTGGGATGGTTGTTGAAAACCTATGCAGGGGTAACTTCATTGACCACCATTGGCGATTTGTATGAATTGCCTACGGGTATTCCTGCACCACATGTGCCGGCTTTGGAGTTGGCAGAAGGAGAAACTATCTTTACATTGGTAAAGACCTTGTTTCCGGCTGCTCTCACCATTGCCTTGTTGGGAGCTATTGAATCGTTGCTTTCGGCCATGGTGGCTGATGGTGTGATTGGCGACCATCATGATTCAAATACAGAACTGATAGGGCAGGGTGTGGCCAATATCTTTACGCCTTTCTTTGGAGGAATACCAGCTACGGGAGCCATTGCACGTACGATGACCAATATCAACAATGGTGGAAAAACTCCGGTTGCCGGTCTGGTGCATGCCTTTACCTTGCTGTTGATTCTGCTGGTTTTGGGACGACTGGTGGGCTATATTCCTATGTCATGTCTGGCTGGTGTGCTTATTGTGGTTTCCTATAACATGAGCGGCTGGCGTTCTTTTGTGGGATTGGCTAAGAACCCTAAATCGGATTTTGCGGTTTTGATGACAACGTTCTTGTTGACGGTTATTTTTGATTTGACGGTGGCTATTGAAATCGGTTTGCTGTTGGCCATTGTGCTGTTCTTGAAACGTACCAATGAGGCGACGGTTATCCGTGCTTTCCATGATGAGATAGACCCTTCATCAGATACGGACTTTGATACACACGAAGAACGCTTGCATATCCCGGAAAAGGTGGAGGTATATGAAATAGACGGACCGTATTTCTTCGGCATTGCCAATAAGTTTGATGAAATCATGATGCACACAGGACGTCATAGCAAGGTGCGTATTATCCGTATGCGTAAGGTTTCGTTTATCGATTCAACCGGTATTCACAATTTGGAATTGTTGTGCCACCAGTCCAGACGTGAAGGTATTCAGGTGGTGCTGTCAGGTGTGAACGAGCGTGTGCATGAAACGTTGGCAAAGGCGGGTATTATTGAAATGTTGGGCGAAGCCAATGTGTGTCGCCACATTAACCTCGCCCTTGTACGTGCTGAACAGTTAGTCAACGAATAATCACTTTTGGGTAAGGGTCAGTTTGCCAAGGTAAGCGCCGCTCTTGCCCATCTGTACAACTGGTATGGAGTCGCCAAGCAGATTGGCGACTTTTTTTTGCACCATTTCATGGGTGTGGCCGCCAATGATGGCATCAATGTATTGGGATTGTGCTGCCAGACGAACATCTGACGGACGCTCGTCGTCGTATGAGTCACCGATGTGTGACAGACAAATGACCATGTCGCACTTTTCGTCGCATTTCAATTGTTGGGCGATAGCATTGGCAGATACAATGGGGTCTTTGTAGGTAATGCCTCTGAAATTGTTGTCGGCAATCAATCCTTTCGGTTGGACTCCTACACCCAGAATGCCTATGCGCAGGCCTTCTTTTTCTACAATGGAATAAGGCTTGACAATGCCTTCCAATGCGGTGCCATTGACATCATAATTGCAGCATACAATAGGAAAGTTGGCTTGACGCAAAATGCAGGCAAGTGTGTCAACCCCATAGTCGAATTCATGGTTGCCCAAAGTGGCGGCGTCATAGCCGAGTCTGTTCATGGCGTCCACCTCAATTCGTCCGTGGTAGAGGTTGAAATAGGGTGTGCCTTGAACAAAATCGCCCGCATCTACCAGTAGGGTAGGCATTTTTTCTTTTGCTCTCTCCTGTGCGACGATGGCCATGCGGCGTGCATAGCCACCCATACCTCCATTCTTGGCTCCTTCGGCAATCGGTTCAACCTGACTGTGCGTGTCGTTGGTGTGCAATATGACAACCCCGTCTGCCTTTGGCTGCATGCAACCGATGGTAAGCAGGGCACATGTACATGCGGTGAAAAAAAGCTTGATTGTCATTAGAAATGTAGTTTGCTGCGGTCAAATGGTACATATTTCGGTTCGGATGGAACATAATCTTCATTGTCCCATAGGGTGCTGGTAATCATTAAGTCGGCACTGTATCGATTGCAGGCAATGGGTACATTGTGCACACGGCATTGACGCAACAACATTTGTATGTCGGCTTCGTGGGGCTGTGGGTTCAGATCGTCAATGAGGAAAACGGCAAGGTCTATTTCGTGACGGACAACCATAGCGGCAATTTCAGCATCGCCTCCAAGTGGGCCGGAGTGCATGCATTGAACGGTTACATTGATTCCTTGCTTGTCGAATGCTTCTTGGATAAGGCTGCCGGTAGTACCCGTGCAAACAAGGTGATGTTGTGAGAGCATTTCTGCGTTATATACGGCCCATTCAACCATATCTACTTTTCTTTGGTCGTGTGCAACAAGTGCGATGGTGAGTTTTCTTTTCATGTTGTTATCTGTTTATTGTTATTTTACAATGATTCTTCCTTCGATTTTTGCGTCTATTGCTTTACCTTCTTGAGTGGCTTTTTTCACAGCGTTGATAAAGGCATCGCGTACGGTTATGCCCGTATCGGTACGCTTGGTGTAGCGGGTCAGCGGCATCATGTCGTCATTGCCGGCTACAAGATAGTCGTTGGTGCTGATGCTGTATTCCTGCTCTGGATGAACTTCCTGTCCGTGAATTTTAATGTCGGTAGCCTGTTCGCCTGATAAGGTAAAGGAAAGGCCGGATACGCCTTGACCGCCAAAACGGGCAAAGCCTTGGCACAAATCCACGATGTCCTTGCCTTTCAGCCATACAATGGTCAATTGGTTGTCAAATGGCATCAATTCAAACATGCGACGTAAGGTGATGGTGCCTTGTGGAATGTCGCAACGCAGTCCGCCCATATTGACTACACCAATGTCTGCTGGTTGACCGATAAAAGCTGTGGCAGCATCACGCAGTGCATCGGCAGCCCAATTGGACAATGGACTTTCTGGCGTATAGGCACTCAGTGTTTGTGCGGCTTCTCCAATGGTACGGTCCATTTGTTCGTCGAGCGATTGCTTATAGGGGGCAAGCACTTGCTCATATCCAGTGTCGGGCAAACTGTCTGCCCATGAAGCTACGGCTATTTTGTCAAGGTTTGCTTGATATTTTACGGGTTGTTTTACGCATGCGGTCAATGCCAATAATAGACCTATGGAACTAATCAGATATTTCATAGAACGTAGGATTTTTCTGCGAATGTACGGATTTTTCTCTGTAATCAGAATGGATGGGTGCGTTTTTGCTCTTATTTCATATGGATTTAATTTGATTTCTTCGTCTGAGTTGATACTTGTTGATGAGTATGTGGCTTGCTTGAGTATGAGTATATAGTTAAACCCTATCATTACCTGAAATGGAGTTTGATAGGGTTTGTTCTTGTTTTGCTTTATCTAACACTTAAATATAGAGAATCTCAAACATTAAATATCATTTGTTGGATAGTGCAAGCAAGAATGGTTTTGTTGATTGATTTCTAGAATGGTATTAAATCTCTCAGCGAAAAAATATCCGAATTCAATGTTTGGATAATAATTGTTCACAAATTCTTTGACTCTGACTAATTCTTCGTTAAGTTCTTTGAATACCTTAGCAAACTTCCCATTTTGCCATTCTTTTGGAAAATAGAACATGTATATAAGATGTTTTATCCCAGGGTAATCATATTGGCTTATTCCGTATAGGTGGCAAATGAGTTGTTTAAAATCAAATCTTTTAAATTTCTCAATTCGGAAATCTTTGTACTGAATCTTTCGTTCAGTAATATCTATCTCAAATTTCTTCTTTAATATTTCAGAGTATTTATTGCTAAATTCCAGCCTGTGACTATCAAAAATTTCGTGGCACTTTACTTCAATGAAGTATATATCTTTATCCTCATATTTAAGTACTACATCAAGATTTGCATTGGTAATGTATTGATGAGTAGTATTATAAATAGGTAAGGCTTTCTCTATCTCAGATATGATAGTGTGACCAATTCCATCGATTTTTATATAGTCTATATTCTTACGTACTTTTTTGCTCAAATCTTCTAGTTGCGTAAAAGAATACATTGCTAAGCGAGCAGAGGAACCACAAGAGAAAAAAGTCCCTTTAGTAAATTCTCGATATTTTTCTCCATTGATTTGTTGTAAAACACTCTGATTAAAGTACTTTAAAATTTCTTGCGCCGTTGAGTCTAGATATGGCTTTTTGAAATCATAACCTTTCCATAATATTGCGCAAGATTTCTCTTTCCACAATTCCCCAGGAAAAGCATAATCTTCACCATTTTCTATTCTTCTTAAAATTTCAGTGTCAAATTCTGTCTTGGCAGTCATATTAAAACCTTGATAATCAATTTTTGTTAGTATATATGGCTTCTATTTCATGCTCATGCCCAAGTTATACATGGTAAAGGCATAATAGTCTGTCCATTCATCAATTTGCTTGCTGATAGGTTTGCCTGCTCCGTGTCCGGCTTTGCTGTCAATGCGGATGAGCTTCGGCGCATCACCCGTATTGCTGGCTTGCAAAGTGGCGGCATATTTGAAAGAGTGAGCAGGAACAACACGGTCGTCATGGTCGGCAGTGGTAATCAGAATGGCAGGATAAGGAGTGCCGTCATTCTTGATGTTGTGCAGCGGTGAGTAGGCTTTCAGATATTCAAACATTTCTTTGCTGTCTTCGCTGGTGCCATAGTCGCTTGCCCAGTTCCAACCAATGGTAAATTTGTGGTAACGCAACATATCCATTACACCAACTGCGGGTACGGCCACAGTGTACAGGTCAGGACGTTGGTTAACGACAGCACCCACCAAAAGCCCACCATTGGAACCGCCCATAATACCGATATGGCCTTTGGAAGTATAGTTTTCGCTAATCAGATATTCGGCAGCGGCAATAAAGTCGTCAAATACATTCTGCTTATGCATCTTGGTGCCGGCAAGGTGCCATTCTTCACCATATTCTCCACCACCGCGCAAGTTAACCATGGCAAAGATACCGCCGTTTTCAATAAACGGAATGCGTGATACACCAAACGTCGGGGTAAGACTGATGTTGAATCCTCCGTAACCATAGATTTGCACCGGATTCTGTCCATTTTTCTCCATGCCTTTCTTATACACGATAAACATAGGTATACGTGTGCCGTCTTTGCTGTTGAAGAATAATTGTTCGGTAACAAACTCATCTGGATTGAATTTTACACTTGGTTCCAGATATTTCTCTGAAGTATTGTTGTCAATGTCATATTTGTATATGGTAGGAGGATAGGTGAAAGAGGTAAAGGTATAGAAGGCCTCTTTTTCTCCTTTTTGACCGGTAAAGCCTACAGTTCCTAAAGTAGGTAATTTGACTTCATGCACCAATTGACCATCACGTGTGTAGACATAGGCATGGTCAGCGGCATCTTTCAGATAGGTCAACACCATCTTGTCATCAATAAAGCGGACGCCTTCCAATACATTCTCGCTCTCAGGAATTACGTCTGTCCAGTTGGCGAATTGTGACTTGTCGGCAGTTGTCTTCATCACGCGGTACTTAGGGGCACCATCGTTGGTTGAGAAATACAGCTCGTCGCCAAATGATTCAAGGAAGCCGTAAGCATAGGCATCGTTGGAGGCAATTTCAATGAATGAAGTATTGGGTTTTCTCAAATCCTTGAAGAAAAGACGGTTGCCGTTTCCTGCACCGGATTCATATACAAAGAGGAAATTTTCATCGTCGCTTGTCTCTGCTGAGTAGAAACGTTTCGGATATTGCTTGTTTTCATATACAAGAATATCGTCCTTTTGTTCTGTACCGATTTTGTGATAATAGATTTTGTGATATTCGTTGACATTGGAATATTCTTTTCCTTCTTCCGGTGCATCGTAGGCGCTATAATAGAAACCGTCTCCACGCCATTCAGCTCCGGTGAATTTAGCCCATTGGATATGGTCTTTCAGCGTTTCCATGGTTTCCAGGTTAATGACAAAAATTTCTACCCAGTCGCTTCCGCTGCGTGAAATCATGTAGGCCATGTATTTTCCGTCATTGGAAATGGAGGTGCCGTTAAGTGCCACGGTTCCGTCTTCCGACAGTTTGTTGGGGTCAAGAACAACAGTTGGTTCTGCGTCAAGGGTTTCCTTTACGTAAAGGACGCTTTGGTTTTGCAAGCCGTCGTTTTTGGAGAAGTAATATTTGCCGTGTCTTTTTACGGGGGCACTTATCTTTTCGTAGTTGACCAAGTCGGTCAGTCTTTGTTTGAGCTGGTTGCGGAAAGGTATCTTGCTCAGATAGTTCTGCGTAATCTCGTTTTCAGCCTTTACCCATGCAGCCACTTCAGCGGTGGTGTCATTTTCCAGCCATCTGTAAGGGTCGGCTACTTCTGTACCGAAATAGACGTCCGTAACATTATCCGTTTTGGCTTGCGGATAATGGATTTTCTCTTGTTGGGCACATCCGGTTACGAGGAGTGATGTTCCTGCCATAATGGTTACAATTTGTTTGATGTTCATTGCTGTGTGATTTTTGGATGAGTATTGTTTTGAGGTTAATGTTGTTTATTGTGCTTTAGCCTTGAATGCGAGTGCATACATCTTCATTTGTTTGACCATGGCTAACAAACCATTGCTTCTGGTGGGTGACAAATGCTCGTTCAGTCCGATTTTCTGTATGAAATACAAGTCCGCATTCAATATTTCGTCAGGTGTGCGACCTGATAGAAGGTTGACCAACAGAGATACAATTCCCTTCACCAATATGGCATCGCTGTCGGCGGTAAAGGTTATGATACCGTTATTATATTGTGCATCCAGCCATACATTGCTTTGGCAGCCTTCAATACGGTTTTGTGGAGTTTTTAATGCCGGGTCCAATGGAGCCAGATTCTTGCCCATGTCAATGATAAGGCTGTATTTGTCCATCCAATCGTCAAACGCAGAAAATTCTTCTATAATTTCGTCTTGTGCTTCGTTGATTGTTTTCATCTTCTTCTCTTTTTGTTTTTATGTGTATAGTTTTTTTTGTTTGTTTCAACTTTGGGTGTTCTTTTGGGCGTGTTGACTTTTGTTTCAGGCAAAGCAAAATCCAACTGCTTTTTGATGAGGTCGGCTCTTACAACCCTTACGGTAATTGGGTCGCCCAATTGGAATTTGCGGTTACTTCTTCTGCCTACAACGCAGTAGTTTTGTTCGTCAAAGAAAAAATAATCGTTTTCACCCAAATCGCGTATAGGAATCATGCCCTCACATTTGTTGTCGTTCAGTTCAACATAGACTCCCCATTCGGTTACGCCGGATATGACACCCTCAAAAAGTTGTCCCAGATGGTCTGCCATAAATTCTACCTGCTTGTATTTAATGGAGGCACGTTCTGCATTGGCTGCGAGTTGTTCCATGTCGGAACAGTGTTGGCAATAGTCCTCATATGTTTCTGTGCTCACACTTTTACCTCCTTCTGAATAGAGGTCGAGCAGGCGGTGAACCATCACGTCTGGATAACGCCGGATGGGAGATGTAAAATGGGTGTAATAGTCAAATGCCAGGCCGTAGTGACCGATATTGAAGGTAGAATAGACAGCTTTTGCCATAGAGCGGACTGCCAGTGTCTCAATGAGATTTTGTTCTTTCTTTCCTTGTACTTCGTCCAACAAATGGTTGATGGAGCTGGATACCTGCTCTTTTTTGCCGGTCGTTTTCACGCTGTAGCCAAAGCGTTTGATAAAGTTGGAGAATGAGGCCAGCTTGTCGGGATTGGGTTGGTCATGAACACGATAGACAAAAGTCTTTGCCTTTCTGCCTTTTCCGGGTTTTCCTATATGGGCAGCTGTGGTCTTGTTGGCCAGCAACATAAATTCCTCGATTAATTTGTTAGCCTCTTTGGCTTCTTTGAAGTAAACACCTAACGGCTTGCCTTTTTCATCGATTTTAAATTTAACTTCTACCCGTTCAAATGCTATGGCTCCATGTTCAAACCGTTGCTTGCGAAGGATTTGTGCCAGGCGGTTCAGCGTATTGATTTCTTCTGCACAATCTCCTAGTCCAGTCTCAATCACAGATTGAGCCTCTTCATAAGTAAACCTTCTGTTGCTGCGTATGACCGTGTGGCATATTTCGTAATGGTGCACATTGGCTTCATTGTCCATCATGAAAATGACGGAGTGGCATAGCTTGTCTTCGTCAGGACGAAGCGAACATACACCATTGCAAAGATGTTCCGGCAACATAGGTACGGTCCGGTCTACCAAATAGACCGAAGTAGCTCTTTTATAGGCTTCCTTGTCAATAATGCTACCAGGTTTTACATAATACGAAACGTCGGCAATGTGTACACCTATTTCCCACATGCCGTTATCTGCCTGGCGAATGGAAAGTGCATCGTCAAAATCCTTGGCATCGGCCGGGTCAATGGTAAACGTGCAAACATTACGCATGTCACGCCGTTTGGCTATTTCTTCTTGTGGTATATCATCGCTGATTTTATCGGCCGCATCTTCTACGTCTTTCGGATACCTGTATGGTAGGCCAAATTCCGCTAAAATGGCATGCATTTCTGTGTTGTTGTCGCCCACATTTCCTAAAATGTCAATTACTTCACCTTCGGGATAGCGTGCATCTGGTTTCCACGTAAGAAGTTTTACCACAGCTTTTTGCCCTTCTTTAGCGCCATGTAAGTTTTGTGGAGCTATGAAAATGTCATTTGTTGCTATTTTGTTGTCCAAGAGCAGGAACATGCCGATATTGCTTTTCTCTAGAATGCCGACAAATGTATCTTTGGCTCTCTTGATGACTTCTACCACTTCTCCCTCCAGGGGATGGCCGCGTCTTCTTGCATATAAATATACATTGACGAAGTCACCGTTCATCGCATGATTGGTTTTTCGTTCGGGTATAAACACTTCTTCACCGCCGTCTTCCGGGAGAAGATAGGTCTTGACGCCACGTCGTTCGATGGTTCCTGTAATATAGCCGTCTCTGGAGTTGAGTTTGAACTTCCCGCGTGCAACTTCAGTGAGAACGTCTTCGTCACGAAGTTCGTATAGTATGTCGTTTACGATAATTCTTTGAGAATCGCCTTTGATGCCGAATAGAGAGGATAGTTGCTTGTAATTAAATGTCTTGTCTGGATTTTCTTTGAAAACGGCTATTATATTGCGGGCTAATTCGTTTTTCTTCAGCCCATTCTTTTTTGTTTTGTCTTTTTTTTTCATAGCTGTCTGTTTTATTATAAGAAAAACTTGATTTGTGTTCGGTGTCTTCTTGTTTATTGTCAATTGACAAAAGTACGTATTATTTGTTGATTCAGCAACTTTTATTGGAATCAACAACTTGTGCAAAATGTTAATTTTGAGCTCTGTTAGGGGTAAAAACAAATTCTTTTACTTGTTTTGGGTAGAGAATTTGTTCCTTTGAATAATATATAGTACTTTTGTGCTATTGTTATACGGATGGAGTTTTCCCGAAAATCCAATAAAGAGTAGGGGCTTAATTTATAGGATTATGAAAAAATTATTTTTAGGAATGGCATTAGCTTGCGTTGCTATTGCATTTACTTCTTGTGGCGATACAGAAATGTGCTATAAGATTACAGTTAAAACAAAAATCTTGGGTATTGAAAATTCTACTACCTATTATGAGAGAGCGACCAAGAACAATATTAAGGATAAAGAAGATGAACTTAAGGCTGCTTTAGAAGCTACAGGTGTAAGTGAAGATGCAATTACCATTTCGTCCGTAGCCGCTCCTGATTCCAATTGCGAATAATAATATAGTTTGATAATAAAAATAGCGGATGCTCAGCATCCGCTATTTTTATTTATGTTTTTGTTGTGCGTCTAAATTTTCAGGTTGGCCATTTTGATGGCAGTTATTGCTCCTTCAACACCTTTGTTCCCCAAACTTCCTCCTGCGCGCTCCAATGCTTGTTGTTTGTTGAGTGTAGTCAATACGCTGAAAATAACAGGACCTTTTCTTGGTGAAATAATACCGGCATTATCCATAAAAGATGCATTTATTTGGCTTATTCCGTATGACACACCTTGACAAATGTAGTCGAAGTGCGGGGTATCACCTTGTATGACACAGCCAATAGCAATGATGGCTGAGTACTCTCCTGTCAATTGCAATTTATTGGAAGCGTATGTCAATTCAAATGTACCTGGCACATGTACGACCTTGATGTTTTTTTCTTTCACCCCATGTTTAACTAATGTGTCGTATGCACCATCCAATAAGGCATAGGTAATATCGCTGTTCCAGTCGGCAACGGCTATCGCATAGCGCTGACGTTTGAGTATGTCAGCGCTTGGAAGCTCTTCTGCGTTGTATGCAGACAGGTTATGGTATTTTGTAGCCATATTTTTTATTTGCTTTGCTCAAGGCGGGCAATGTATTTGTCAATATCTATTGCTTCCTGACTCTGAGGATAGCTTTGCTTGATTTCTTTGTAAGCGGCAAGAGCGTTGGCTTTGTCACCCAATGTCTCGTAAGCGGCACCTGCTTTCTTTAAGCTCATTGGACTGATGATGTTGTTGCCTTTCTTGCCAACGTTCATGAAGCATTTAACTGCAGCGTCCAAATTGTCTGTAGCTATGTAGGCGTCGCCAAGCAACTGTTCGGCTGCTAAACTTACATTCTGGTCCTTGCTCTTGAAGCTTTTCAGATAATCAATGGCTGCTTCATAGTTGCCAAGTTTATAGTTGCATACACCAGCGTAATATTTGGCCAGTTTACCAGCTTTGGTTATGCCATATTGGTCGGCAATGGCTTCAAAACCGATGCAATCCATGTTGTCACCTTCCAGCGCTAAGCGGAAAGAATCTGCTTGGAAATAATATTGTGCCGGATAAATGGCGTTGTTGGCTTCTGTGTTTTTCGGCTCAATATAAAAATTACGGAAAGCCAAAACGCCCAATACAACAAGTACAATGACCAGTACGGTGTAAAGTATAGGTTTTTGGTTCTTTTCAATAAACTTTTCTGATGTGGTTAATGCTTGCTCTACATTTGCCATTTCATCCACTTCTGCTTGTTTTTTACCTTTTGCCATGATGTGTCTTGTATAAGTTCTTAATTTAATGATTAATTCTAGTGTAGGTAATTTAAAATCACCCATTGTAAAAATGTCTGCAAATGTAATGCTTTTATCTGTATTTTGGAAATATGAAAGGAAAAACCTACATATTTTTGTGTGTAAGGATGAATATATGCCAGCCATGAATTATAAGAAGTATTGAAAATAAATGTGTAACTACAAAATAATAGGTTGCGATAGTTGTTTATTTGAAAAAAGATTTCTACCTTTGCACCCACTTTTCGAATAAGGTCAAAAAGAAGCTCCGTTATGCAAGATAACGTCTCACCTTACCGATGTAATTCTTAATTATTTGTTTAAATGTACGCAATTGTAGAAATTCTTGGACAACAATTCAAGGCAGAAGCCGGAAGACGTTTGTTCATCCACCGTATGGAAGAGGCCGAAAGAGGTTCTCAGGTGGAATTTGAAAAAGTATTGTTGCTTGATAAAGACGGCGAAGTGAAAGTAGGTGCGCCTGTCGTTGAAGGAGCAAAAGTAGTGGCTGAAGTATTGTCACATGTTCGTGGTGAAAAGGTAATCGTTTTCCACAAAAAACGTCGTAAAGGTTACCGCAAACGCAACGGACACCGTCAGAACTTCACTGAAATATTAGTTAAAGAAATTGTAGCGTAAAACCCCTAAAATTAAAAGAAAATGGCACATAAGAAAGGTGTTGGTAGCTCCAAGAACGGTCGTGAATCAGAAAGTAAGCGACTCGGAGTAAAGATTTTTGGTGGACAATATGCCAAAGCTGGAAATATTATCGTTCGCCAACGTGGAACAGTGCATCATGTGGGTGAAAACATTGGTATCGGTAAAGACCATACTTTGTTTGCGCTTGTTGATGGCATTGTGGAATTCAGAAAAAGAAAAGACAACAAGTCATTTGTTTCTGTAAGACCTATTGCTGAAGCTTAATCTTATCACGAAAGTAGGCCTAAGCTAAACTTCATAAATCTCCTGTTGTTTTACATCCTTGTAAATGGCAGGAGATTTTCCTTTTAAACCATAATTTTACAAAGATGCTTACTCTAAAGTATATAACCGAAAATACAGAAGATGCTATTGCACGTTTGGCTAAAAAGCATTTTGACGGGCGTGAACTTCTGACTAAAGTAATTGAACTGGACACTGCACGGAAAGCGGCCCAGCGTGAACAGGATGAGCTGGCGGCTGAAATGAACAAACTTTCCAAGGAAATCGGATTGCTCTTTAAGGAAGGCAAACAGCAGGAGGCAGCGGCGGCAAAGGAGCGCACTGTAAAACTGAAGGAAAAAATCAAGGAATTGAATGAAACAATGTCCAATGCAGAGCAGGAAATTACAAATATCCTGCTGCAGGTTCCTAACGTTCCCCATCCTTCTGTACCCGAAGGAAAAACTGCAGAAGACAATGTGGTGGAAAAGATTGTGGATAATATTCCTCAACTACCTGCCGATGCTCTCCCTCATTGGGAATTGGCAAAAAAGTATGATTTGATTGATTTCGACCTGGGTGTGAAAATCACGGGTGCAGGATTCCCGGTTTACAAAGGTAAGGGTGCACGATTGCAACGCGCTTTAATCAACTTTTTCCTGGACGAAGCAAGAAAGGCGGGATATATGGAAATCATGCCACCTACGGTGGTAAATCCGGCTTCAGGATATGGCACGGGCCAATTGCCAGACAAAGAGGGACAGATGTATCACTGCAACGAAGATGACCTCTATCTCATTCCTACAGCAGAAGTACCGGTTACGAATATTTATCGTGATGTGATTCTGGATGAAAAGGATTTGCCAATCAAGAATTGTGCATATACACAATGTTTCCGCCGCGAGGCTGGTTCTTATGGAAAGGATGTACGCGGTTTGAACCGTTTGCACGAGTTTTCTAAGGTAGAGATTGTGCGTATCGACAAACCTGAACATTCTGAAGAGTCGCATAAGGAAATGTTGGCACACGTGGAAGGTTTGCTCCAAAAATTGGAATTGCCTTACCGTATATTGCGCCTCTGTGGTGGTGATATAAGCTTTACGGCCTCTCTCTGTTTTGATTTTGAGGTCTATTCAGAAGCACAAAAACGTTGGCTGGAAGTAAGTTCTGTGTCCAACTTTGAAAGCTACCAGGCAAACCGCTTGAAATGTAGATATAGAAATGCGGATAAGAAAATTCAATTGTGCCACACTTTAAATGGTAGTGCTTTAGCTTTGCCAAGAATCGTTGCAGCATTGCTGGAAAACAATCAGACACCGGAAGGTATCCGTATTCCTAAGGTCTTGGTACCATATACGGGCTTTGAGATGATTGATTAGGCTGATCCTCCATAAAAATATTGAAAGGAACTGCTTGGAATTGAAGCGGTTCCTTTTTGTTTTCTGATGGACAGACTTTTCAAAACTGTTTTTATATTCTTGTGGTTCTGCCGGTTATGTCTTATCTTTGTCCCATAATTGTTAGGACGCTCAAATGGCTGAAGATAAGGTAATTCATATCAAAGGTGCACGTGTGCACAACCTCAAGAATATAGAAGTTTCTATACCAAGAAATCAATTTGTTGTTATTACGGGGCTCTCTGGAAGCGGTAAATCCAGTTTGGCATTTGATACACTTTATGCGGAAGGACAAAGACGTTATGTGGAGAGTCTCTCTGCCTATGCCCGCCAGTTTTTGGGAAGAATACAAAAACCGGAGGTGGACTTTATCAAGGGTATTCCTCCCGCAATTGCGATAGAACAGAAGGTATCTACCCGCAATCCACGTTCTACAGTGGGGACTTCCACGGAAATCTACGATTATCTGAAATTACTTTTTGCAAGAATAGGGCACACCTTTTCTCCAGTCTCCGGTG
Source organism: Candidatus Gallipaludibacter merdavium (assembly GCA_017694875.1). Lineage (GTDB taxonomy): Bacteria > Bacteroidota > Bacteroidia > Bacteroidales > Paludibacteraceae > Gallipaludibacter > Gallipaludibacter merdavium. The sequence continues at coordinate 36,444 of JADIMG010000097.1, read as the reverse complement.
TGGAGGTGAAACACCATCAACCTCAAGATGTGGTGGATTATGCAATGTCATTGCCGGTTGGTACGAGGATGATGCTGTTGTTTCCGCTGTTGCCGGAAGAAGGTAAATCGCAATTGGAAAGATTGAAACTGTTGTATGCACAAAGTTTCAGCCGATTGTCTTGCAATGGCGAATTGTTGCGCATGGAGGATTTTCTGGATGGAAAACGCACGTTGACAGCTGATGACAAATTGGAGATATTGGTTGACCGTGTAGTGGCTGATGGAGAGGAATCAACCGCCAACCGTCTGACGGACTCGGTGGAGACGGCCCTCTACGAAGGCAATGGTGTCTGCATTATAAGAGTGTTTAATGAAGACGGTACAACATCCGACAAGACTTTTTCTACCCGATTCGAAGCAGATGGGATAAAATTTGAAGTACCTTCTGAACACATGTTCAATTTCAATAACCCTATTGGAGCATGTCCTGTGTGTGAGGGCTTTGGCAGTGTGATCGGCATTGATCCCGATTTGGTAGTTCCCAACAAGAATCTTTCGATTTATGAAGAGGCTATTGCATGTTGGAGAGGGGAGAAAATGAGTTTGTGGAATAAGGAGCTGATGGCGAATGCGGATAAATTCAATTTTCCCATTCATAAACCTTTCTTTGAGTTGACGCAAGAGCAGAAAAACCTTATTTGGACAGGTAATGCTTATTTCCATGGTTTGAATGAATTTTTCCGTATGCTCGAAGAGAAGCAATACGCAAAAATTCAGTACCGTGTAATGTTGGCACGCTACCGTGGTAAAACGCTTTGCCCTGAGTGTAAGGGTACGCGGTTGAAAAAGGAAGCTTCTTATGTGAAAATACAAGGACGTACTATAACAGAATTGGTGCAGATGCCTGTTGACCAGTTGTATCAATGGTTCATGTCGCTCGAATTACCGGAAAATGAAGCAACAGTGGCCAAACGCCTTCTGGCGGAAATTACCAACCGTTTGGGCTTCCTGATGGATGTAGGATTAAGTTACCTTACCTTGAACCGCTTGTCCAATACATTGTCGGGTGGCGAAAGCCAACGTATCAATTTGGCCACTTCATTGGGTAGCAGTTTGGTGGGGTCGCTTTATATTTTGGATGAACCGAGCATTGGACTACATCCACGCGATACGGAACGTTTGATAAAAGTGCTGTACCAATTACGTGATTTGGGCAATACGGTGGTAGTAGTTGAACACGATGAACAGATAATGCGTGCGGCAGACTATATTATCGATATCGGTCCTGATGCCGGCCGTTTGGGAGGCGAACTGGTATTGGCTATGGCACTTAAGGATTTGCCTCAAGTGACGGAAGAACAGATTGCCCGCTCACATACTTTGGCTTATTTGACAGGAAGGGAGAAGATAGAATTGCCTCTTCATCATCGTAAGTGGAACAATTATATTGAGATTATCGGGGCGGCCGAAAACAATCTGAAAGGCATTAATGTCAAGTTTCCGCTTAATGTAATGACAGTGGTAACGGGTGTTTCCGGGTCAGGAAAATCCAGCTTGGTACGTAAGGTGTTATATCCGGCATTGAAAAAATATTATGGCGGTGTGGCTGAACGGACGGGCGATTTTACCGATTTGAAAGGAAGCCTACATCTGATTACTGATGTGGAGATGGTGGACCAGAATCCGATTGGTCGTTCTTCACGCTCTAATCCTGTTACTTATATCAAGGCTTACGATGAAATAAGAAAACTGTTTGCTGAACAGCAGTTGGCCAAGCAAATGGGTTATACTGCCGCACATTTCTCATTTAATACACCTGGTGGCCGTTGTGAAGAATGCCAGGGAGAAGGTACAGTTACGGTGGAAATGCAGTTTATGGCCGACTTGGAATTGGAATGTGAACATTGCCATGGCAAACGTTTCAAGTCAGATACTTTGGAGGTGCTTTATCGGGGCAAGAATATTTATGATGTGCTGGAAATGACAGTCAATCAAGCCATAGAATTCTTTTCTGAAACAAACGGAACGATAGAGAAACGTATAGTCAAACGTCTTTTGCCTTTGCAGGAGGTCGGAATTGGCTATGTCAAGTTAGGTCAGTCGAGCAGTACACTTTCAGGTGGTGAGAGTCAGCGGGTGAAGCTTGCATCTTTCTTAGCGGCCGAAAAATCGTCGCCTACTATCTTTATTTTTGACGAACCGACCACAGGCTTGCATTTTCATGATATCAAAACGCTTTTAAAAGCGCTCAATGCATTGATATCCAGAGGACACACGGTTATTATCATTGAACACAACATGGATGTTATCAGACAGGCTGACCATGTCATTGACCTTGGACCCGAAGGTGGTGAGAAGGGTGGACGAGTGCTCTACGAGGGCGTACCTGAAAAGATGGCTAATGTGGCTGAATCTTATACGGGTAGATTTATACATAAATAGAATCGATTTCCTTGTTAAAGCAACAACACAAATATTGCAAACTAAAATGGAAGAACTGATTAAGCTACACTCTGTAACAAAGGATTATGGAAGAAATAAGGGGGTGTTTGATACCTCATTTTCTATAATGCGTGGTGAGGCTTTTGGATTTTTAGGCCCGAATGGTGCGGGTAAAACCACTACCATTCGTATGATTTTGGGATTTATTTCTCCTGATGCAGGGAAGGTGTCGGTGGCAGGATATGATGCTTTCTCGGACCGGCACCATATAATGAAAAATGTAGGCTATCTGCCGGCTGAGATTAATTTCTTTCCTTCCATGTCGGGTAATGACTTTCTCGATTTTATGGCAAATTTGTGGGGGCTTTCAGATTTCTCCTATCGTAAGCAACTTCTTGCTTTGTTTGATATGGATGCTTCGGTTAAACTTAAACGGATGTCGAAAGGCATGAAGCAGAAAATTGCGATAGTGGCGGCCTTTATGCATAGACCGGATTTGTTTGTGTTGGATGAACCAACTTCGGGATTGGATCCATTGATGCAACATCGCTTTAACGAACTTATTTTGCAGGAAAAGCAGCGTGGAGCAACGTTCTTGCTGTCTTCGCATAATTTTGATGAGGTGGAACGTACATGTGACCGGATTGCCATTATCAAGAGCGGTAAAATGATGGCGGTTGATAATATTGATGTGCTGAAAAGAAATAGAATGCACCAATTTACTCTGACATTCTCTGATGCATTGGCAGCTACTGATTTTATTTCCCATACAAGCTATCGGGTTGTCTCACAGTCTGATGCGCAATTAACATTGACAGTTGATGGTGATATCAATGATTTTCTGAAGGACTTACCGGATAAAAAAATAATCAATCTCCAATCGGATAAGCTTTCCTTGGAGGAGCTTTTCATGCAATATTACCAATAAAATAACCTCCACCATGAATAAATTTCTGTTTGCATATAACATTCGGCAGAATGCGTTATTGTTTTTGATTATATTGTCTGTCTTGTTGCTTTATTTTTCTATCATTATTCCGATGTATGACCCTGCAGGCAACGAGGATTTGATTGCTATGGCATCGATGAAAATGTCACCAGAAATGTTGAAGGCATTTGGATTCACAATTACACCGAATGTTTCGCTCACCTCATTTTTGGCTTCATATCTGTATGGAATGCTGATGATAATTATTCCGATGATTTATACCTGTATATGTGCAAATCGGCTCGTTGCTCAGCATACTGACAAGGGCTCGATGGCTTTTTTGCTTTCAGCGCCGATTTCAAGAAAACGGATTGTGGCTACACAGGCTCTGTTTTTGTTATTGAGTACTTTTATGCTCTTATTGTGTATTACGTTATTTGCAATTGTCTATTCCAATATTAAATTTCCAGGTCTGTTGGATGTCCGTGCCTTTATTGCGCTCAATTGGGCATTGTTTGCTCTTATGTCTTTTATTTCTGGCATAGCCTTCATGGCCTCAGTTTGTGCTGATACAACACAAGCCTCTTTAGCTTTCGGATTAGGTGTTCCTCTTTTCTTTTATGTTGTAAAGATGGCAGCTGATGCTACAGATTATACTTTCTTGAAATACCTGACTTTCTATTCTCTTTTTGATTATAGTGCAATCGCAGCAACTGAAGCCTCTTTTGTGCAAGTCTTTATTTTTCTTTTTGCTGCTTTGTTACTCTATTGTACGAGTATATTCTGTTTTTCTCAAAAGCAGTTGGCTGTATAAAAATTGCGGAAGTATCAAACCGCTACTTCCGCAAGAAATGCTTCATTTAGCCCAACTGTGTTTATGGCAGAAAGGGTCGGGCTGTAGAAGAAAGTACTATTTTACTAACTTAACTGTTTGGCTTCCTGCTTTTAATATGTAAATACCTTTTCCTAGATGACCCAATTCAATTTGATTTTTTCCTGTATGCAAATGGGCTTGTAAGACTAACTTTCCGTCGGTACCATATATTGTAACATCCTGGTCGGCTGCCAGGTTGATTATAATGTGGTCTGTAAATGGATTTGGAAATACTTGTATCGTATTTGTTTCTATTATATTAGTTGTAGTACCGCTTACATTTACAGGAATGTTTTGTTCTGCAATCTTACCATTAGAGTTTACACGAATGATTAAATTAGCTGTTCCTGCAGAAATAGGTTTAAGGGTCAGATGAAGTCCGTCATTTTCTATAGTGAAAATGTTGATATCTTCAGAAATAGCTTCGCATACAGCTAATGCAGATAGATTGTCTTTGTCTTCAATAATGTCTGTCAATGCAATAGTTTCAACTCCGCTTAGTTGTATGTTTTCTAGATGAATCTCAGGTGTATGGTTGTCAGGGAAAACAGGCATGGATGGGAACCAATAGTAATTCTCTCCTTCATCATTAGTTAATGTAATGGTTTTGATAACTGTACCTGTAGAACGGTCAATGAAATGTAACCAGTTATAAGAATAATTGGCACCATAACCACTTTGTGTGGTTGTAATCAATAAATGTCCAGATTGAGGATCAATACCAGGCATCCCATAAAGCATTTGATATTGACTCTCAACAACAGCAGCAGGCATGGTAAATGCAAAATCAGGGTCTTCTGTTAATGAACCATCTTCTCCAATTAAGAGTTTTCCTAAGAACTTTTCACTGTTGGGCCAATTACTTCCGTATGCATAGTAAAGTGCGTCTTCATCTGGGTCAGCACAGATTTTATCGGGCATCCACGAGCCCCATACACTTGCCATACTATTGGGTAAAGTTATGGCTTCATGTTCTAAACTTATTGGATTAATGCGGATGATGTCAGAGGTGGCTATTGCCCATACTGTACCAGTACGAGATACTGTTAAACCACATATCTTGCTATTCTCGATGGTTTGAATGACAGTGTCGGTCTCTGGGTCAATAACTAATATGCCAGTACTTTGTTTTGCCGCAAAGACATATTTTCCTACTCGTTGCATGATACCTATTTGTCCACTGTATTGGCTAGTGCCTGTGGTTCCTTCAATTGCAGTACTTGACAGACTGAGGTCCTTTGTGTTTAGCACATATATGCCGGCAGTACTTCCAATATATAATTTGTTCTCGTTAATTCCTACGATGGAACGTCCGTCACCATTACCTATTTTTTCAAATGATTTTACTACTTTCATAGTTTGTGCATCCATAATAACAAGGCATGGTGATTGCTTTGAAACGGCATAATAATAGTCGCCATATATACAGCCGTATTGTGATGTGTTGCCCAATATTTCTGTATTATTGTTAGCTTTGTTGTCTATGTTATAGTAAGGGGTTGTTTGATTATCGATCCAGTTGATGCTTCCTTGTGCATGACCAAACCAGTCTTCGTTTTGTATGAAAAAACCGTTCGTAAAAGTTCGTGGTAAAGATGGCTTTTCTATGGCAGCAAGGCTATTCCATGTAGCAGGGTCCCAAGTCATACCTGCAGCAAACCACCATCCGTCAACGCTGTTGTTTTGTAGTTTACGGCTTGAGGCACCAGCTGTTGCATATGTGCTTGGAGGGAATGTGCCGTCGTTGTTGCCGTAATACGACCAATAGCCATTTGTAAACCAGCCGGACATCCACAAATCATCAGCATCACGAGCACTGAAATCATCATAATTATAAGATGTAGTAACTGCATAGCCTTCTGAGTTGACAGCAACATCTTCCCTATTGAGTTTTAAGGCAATGTCACCATCTCCATCTAAGTCAAAACCTATTCCTGCAACAGTGTTGCCGAGATTGGTTTTGTGGGTTAAATAGTAAAGTCTTTTGTCTGCCTTAACAATAGCTGCGAGCATATCATACCCCGTAGCTTCACCAGTCCAACGATACCCCCATACATAGGTGTTTTCTTCACGTTCGTCATTCCATTGTATGATAAGTGCAGCTTGGTTTTCTCCTTCACCAACCCAAAATTTGATGTCGTCCATTGTGAATCCTGTATTGGTTGGATTAGCAGTAATGATTTTGGGTGCTTGTATTTTTCCTGAATATGGCATTCCTTGCACCATAATTTGTGCTTGAATATGAGACAAAATACCCATTGCAAGCAGTAAAAATAGAGTAAAACTCTTTTTCATAACTTTACGTTTTAATTGATGGATAATTTATTTAATAGAGTTAGTTTGTTTTCTATGTCGATTTATTTGATAATGATTTTGTATGAGTTGCTGTATAGGTTTGTATATATTTTTAGCAGATATATGCCAGACTGTTTTACGATAGGATTTAAGATGTTCTTTCCTGTTTGCAAATGAAAGTCTTGCAAGCATATGCCAGACATGTTGTATAAAATTGCTTTGCCAGATTCTTGAGTGTTGATATGAATATCTCCGTTTTCTGCTTGGAATATCGTGAATGAATCAGTTAAATGTTCATTATCTCCCATTGCTATTTCTGGATGCAAATCGATGATGCCAGATACTTCGGTAGAGCATTCACCTAACCATCCATTGCTCTGAAGCACTCCTGTGTATATTTTGATGAAATCGATTCCTGGTAGGTGGACAGGATTTCCTAAAGAATCTACTGCCCAATCGATTTTAAAACAAGACAGTTCTGAATCATTGGGATGATTATCAGCATATCCCCAATCATAAGCATATAGAACATAGTAACTTCCTTGACCACTTTCGTCAATGGCATTGTTGGCTAGACGTGTGCCTTTAAAAACTAATGAGTCGCTTTCAATCCATTCAGGATAATATGCTTGTTGGTAAAAACTGTTTTTTTCAATATATCCTTCGTTGCCTATATTGTCTTTCCAATATATATAGGAGGTGTCTGTTATAGATGGATTGTTAGGATTAGGTGTTGCAACTTTATTTTTATCTGGTTTGTAATATACAACTTCATAATTATGTTTTGTTTCTGGTTTTTTATATTCACTGCCAGCAAGTTCATACCATGCGTCGTCAGCTAGTCCGTTTTTGTTTTCGTCGTAGCTAACCATTACAATGCCGGGTTCACAACTGCCGCCTTTGGGAGTGTCAGGATTGGGATTTGCTGTTGAATAGAATGCATTGCCCAATATCTTGAAATCATATTCGCCAACTTTGTTTATTATTGTATGGTCGAATCCAACAACAATATAGCCACCCCATGCGCCAAGAGAAAGCAATCCGCCATTTTCTTGTCCAACTAAATATTCAGATACTTTGTCGATAATGTCATTTTTCGTATCTCCTTCTTCGTACTGGGGTAAGACGTTAGTGAATTGTCCTGGAGCTGGACAAAAATCCAATACTTTCGCTACATATGGCGAATTTTGGGCTTGGCTTGAAACTACACTTGCCAATGTAAGTGCAAGAATAAGTTTTTTCATAATGTTTGTACGTTTTAAATTTAACTGATTGTATATTTATTCTTTTTCGAATGTTCCCACAAAAGCAAAATGGGCAGGTATATCACCAGTCCTTACTTCCCATTTCTTTTTCCCGTCTGGGCCAAAACAGTAAAGAGTACCTGGTGTGACGTAATTCTTGGCATCTGTCACATAGATGTCATTGGTTAGTGGGTTAACCATGATGCCATAAGGAATTTGGATGTCTTTTTCTGTTCCGTCGCTGATGAATTGACTGCTAACGAGTTGCCTGTTTTTTGTATTTACTATGCCATAGGTTATTTTGTTACTCATTTCGGTGTTACTCCATTCTGTACAATAGAAATAGAGTGAGTCTCTGACAATACACATATTGGAGCAGCCTATGGCTATGGTATCTATTACAATGTCATTTTTGGTATCTATGCAATATAAGCGTGATGGGTTGTCGTAATAATCACCTCTTGAGCTGACCCATAGTTGTTCATATTGGTCATTACGTACTCGGTGTAGATTAATATCGACTTCAATTCTTTTGACTTCTTCAAAACTCTCTAAATCGATTACGGATAAAGTGTTCTCGTAATTGGGATACATGTACCCCCCCGAATTGGCTACATAAATCTTTCCGTTGACAATAGCCAATTCATCAGGCTGGAAGCCTACAAGACAGGTATCGGTAATTTGCAATGTTTCTATGTCAACTTTGGCTACATAGCCTCGTTGTTTGTAGTCAGGATTGATTTCTACTGGGCCAGCGTAGGAAGTAACATAAGCATATTTGTCATGAAAAGCGATATATCTGCAGTTGGGAATGTTAATTTGTCCTATACGTTGGGCGTTTTCGGCATTCATGACTTCAATCTTGTTGGAGCAGTTAATGACTGCAAATAGTTTGTTTCTGTAGATTTTCAGGTCATTGCCCACATCACCCATCTCTTTGGGTACGCTTGGATTGGCATTGCCGTAAATGTTTCGGGTGTAAATGCCCGTTTCATAATCGTAATAGTCTAAGGTAGCTTTGTTAGTACCCATATTCCCTTCATTCAGCAGATAAAAACCACTGATGGAAGTGAATTCTGGCGTACCGACCTCTTCCTCCTCAGGAACAAATACTTCAACTTCCTGTCTGCAAGCGATTAATAGCAGGCAAAGCAATATATAATTCCATTTTTTCATATTCATATCAATTAGAATGTACATTTGATGATTCCTTTATAATTTCGTCCGGGCATGGGATAATTTAATATTACCTCATATTGCTGGTCAAACACATTGTTGACCTCTACCGATAGCTTCAGTTTCCACTTCTTGAATTGGAACTCTTTCGACAATGCCAAGTCGTGTGTGTACCATGGTTGCTCATGGTTGGCTAAAATGTTGGAAGAGTTATGGTAGCGTTCTCCTACATATATAAAACTATAATTTAGTCCCCATGTTTTGTAGCTTAGGTTTCCGGTTACAGAACCACTATGCCAGGGAATGTATGCAATCTGTCCGCCATAGGTCCCGGAAACGGGGTCGTTGTCTGTCGGGTCTGTCAGGTCTTTTGCTTCCTGATAGGTGTAGTTTATATGCAGGCCTAATTGGATATCATATGGGAATACCATTAGAATATCAGAACTTATGTCTACGCCTGTTATTTCGACGTATCCAAGATTCATCATCATCCAGCGATACTGTCCGTTTCCTTTGGGGACTGCAATAATCTTGTTTTCTACTTGGTTGAAGTATCCGTCTGCCTTTAAGGCTAACTTTCGAAAATAGCTTTTTCTGAATTCCTTGACGTATTGGACACCTAAATCATATTGGGTGGTATATTCCGGTTTCAGAGAAATGTTACCAATGTCCGTATAATACAGATCATTGAATGTTGGCATGCGGAAAATACGTTTGTAAAAGGCATGTATGTCAAACCCTTCAAAGGGATTGTATGATAGAAATGCGGCGGGTGTTACTGCATAGGTATTTTCGGGTGTAGCTTCCTGTCCGGCAATGATGTCCGAACCGTTCAGAAGACTTTTCCGGGTTACATTTTCAAAGACAAATGTACCCAGTACACTCGCCTGACCTTTGATATGCCATATATCAAAGGCTGTTGCTGCTGCTACCAAGAGGGTATTCCGTCTGGGGTAAACGAAATCGCGTAAATCTGCATCCAATATGTTCCATTGGTAATCTGCAGATAAAGAAACATCCCATTCTTTGAAAATGGAATATTTGTTGACCACAGAAAGATAAATCTCCTGCTGTACAAAGCTGTTGTCTATATACATCAGTGTCGTGTCGGGATTAAGATAACGCATGTAATCATTGGCATATTTGCCGTTAAACATAAACTCATAGCCTTTGAACAACTCTTGTTGGTAGGAGCCTTGTACAAAAGCGTTTCTGTCCCATTGGCGTTGTGAATTGGTCCATACATTATTGACGATGGCACCGGGAATGCCACGTTCGGAATCATAAAAATAAGCTTTAACATGCCATTTCCCTTGGGGTATATAGCCGAAAAATCCTCCTTCAATGCGTAATGCGTTTACATCACCATTTTCCCGTATGGCTGTTGTGTCCCAGGCTATAGTTCCGTCGTGCAATACTTTACGGTACCTGAATTTGTATCTGCCGGTGGCATATGTATATTCGGCATTGAGCGAACTGCTGACGTTTTCACTGATTTTCTGTTCCCACAGCAATGAAGGATTTGCCAGACCAAACGAACCACCCTTCATGGTGAGTTGGATATTGTATTTTTTCCCTTTGGCAAATTTGGGCTTGCGTGTTCTTATATAAATGGTACCCGCAGAACCATAATCCTTGGCGGACTGGAAAATTTCACTCTTTTGCCCATTATATAAGGAGATAGATTCAATATTGTCCAACGAAAATTTTCCCAAATCAACCTGTCCGTTTTGTGCATTACCCAATTGTATCCCATCATAAAAGACGCCCATCTGATTGGTACCCATACTGCGGATATCTACAGTCTTAATACCCCCAACTCCACCATAGTCTTTGATTTGGACACCCGAAAAATAGCGGATGGCATCCGCGACGGAAAAAGAATTCAAGCCTTCCAGGCGTGTCCCGTCCAATTTTTGTGAGGATATGACTTCTTTTTGCGTGTGACCTGTAACGTATACTTCTTGTATCTCTTGGATGCTGTCCAGCCTGCTTGCACCAGATACAACCCCCATACTATAGTATGTCGTGTCGCTGTATCCATACATCAGAACCGTGGTACATAGAAAAATGAACAGGCACAATCTATGCTTGAAGGCTTTTTGTTTGCTAGTGATAGGCATGATAATTTTATTCGGATAATCCAGTAGTCCTAAACGGCAATAGCATATTGAAAACATCAGAAAGAGTAATGGCTGTTGTCGTGAAAACAATCCAAAGAATATCCTTACTTACTCAATTGCCTTTTCCCACGAAGGCTTTTGAACAACATTATGTTCGGCAGGTCTTCTGACTCGTTTCTTCCAGAAGTCAGTCTTCCCGTTTCGGGTGGAAACAGTGACAAAGGGGATGACTTCGGAGTTTTTTGAAACATACAGCAGCGGGTCTGTTCAGGATTCTCACCTGATTCCCTATTCTTCCTGTTGCCTGATTAGGCTAAGAACACCGAACATTCATATTAAGTGGCACAAGATGCCGGAAAAGCATTTTGCCATATCGCCAATGGCAACTTCCGGTTCCTCATAGCCAGGGACAAAGGTAGATAGTTTTTTCATATTGGCAAAATGCTGGCTTTGATTTTATGAGGCGTTTGCGTGTTGGGTCTAAACCTACAAGAAATCATAGTTAAAAATAATAAAATCAGAAGGGAAGTATGGTAAAAACACAATTGGAATTTTGTATCTTCGTGGCAAAGCGGAGGAGCAGATGATGGTGCAGCAATTTCTTGACTATTTACAATTGGAACGCAGATATTCTTTGCATACTGTTGAGGCATATCAAAATGATTTGCTGCAGTTTTGTGATTTTCTGCAAATGAATCCGAACGAATTTAATCCGGAGAAGGTAACGACAACAGATGTAAGGGAATGGATTATCCAACTTATGGAAGAAGGGAAACATCCGCGGACAGTCAAGAGAAAAATATCATCACTCATGTCTTTTTGGAAATTCCTCATGAGAAATGGGAATGTAAGTGTGGACATAATGAGAAAAATTGTTGCACCTAAAACAAATAAGCCTCTTCCGGTGTTTTATAAACAACAGGAAGTGGATGCAGCTTTGGCAATGAATGATGAAGATGACTACAAGCAGTGTCTTGAAAACACCATCATTGATTTTTTGTACGAAACGGGTGTAAGATGCTCCGAGTTGATACAACTGATGGATGCAGATGTGGACCTACAAGAGAAGACTGTCAAAGTGTTGGGAAAAAGGAATAAACACCGCATCATACCCTTTGGCGATTCTTTGGCAAAGACATTGGAACGTTATAGGGAAATGAGAGAACGTGAATTGCCGAATGCGGTAACCCCAAATTTCTTTATCCTACCCAATGGCAAACAACTTTACCGGGGACGTGTATATAATATTGTACACGCGCGCATGAAGGAAGTGAGCACGCTCCACCAGCAAAGCCCACATGTGCTGCGGCACACATTTGCCACAGCCATGCTTAACAATGGTGCGGACATAAATGCAGTAAAGGCGGTTTTGGGACATGCAAGTCTGGCGGCTACACAGGTGTATACGCATACGACTTTTAATGAAATACACACAATTTACAAACAAGCTCATCCAAGAGCACAAAAAAAGGAGGAATTATGAATATCAACATTCAAGCAGTCAATTTTAATGCAACTGAACGCTTACAAGAGTATATCAACAAGAAAATCAATAAATTATACAAGGTACATGACGATATACTCAATGTGGATGTCTATTTGAAGGTTGTTAAACCTGAAACAGCTCTTAACAAAGAGGTTCAAATAAAAATAGCAGTTCCTAATGTTGAATTTTTTGCCTCAAAAATATGTGATTCTTTTGAGGAAGCTACTGATTTGTCGGTAGATGCACTGGATAAGCAACTCAAAAAACATAAGGAAAAAAACATGGGTAAGTAAAAAAAGTTGCGAAATTATTTGCCAATCCAAAATAAAGTCGTACATTTGCAAGCCGTTTTGAATGAGCTGTCTCTCAAAGCGGTTTGCAAATGCAATGAAATAAGATAGCACCTTTGGTGAAAGGGATTTTGCCTCTTTAGCTCAGTTGGCCAGAGCACGTGATTTGTAATCTCGGGGTCGTTGGTTCGAATCCGACAAGAGGCTCGAAAATAGGGAAATCCCTGTAGTGGGAAATCCCTATTATAAAAAACAATGGGCAGTTACCAGAGTGGCCAAATGGGGCTGACTGTAACTCAGCTGTCTTTCGACTTCGGTGGTTCGAATCCATCACTGCCCACTTGTTTCTGCGGAAGTAGCTCAGTTGATAGAGCATTAGCCTTCCAAGCTGAGGGTCGCGGGTTTGAGTCCCGTCTTCCGCTCTTTTTTGTAGTAACAATAAGATGCTGTCGTAGCTCAGGGGTAGAGCACTTCCTTGGTAAGGAAGAGGTCGCGGGTTCAAGTCCCATCGACAGCTCAATCAAGCTTTTATAAACAAACGAATTTTAACAAAGTAACTTTTTGAATTATGGCAAAAGAGAAATTTGACAGATCAAAGCCGCACGTAAACATCGGTACTATCGGTCACGTTGACCACGGTAAAACTACCTTGACCGCTGCTATTACTACGGTGTTGGCAAAAAAAGGTCTTTCTGAAATGCGTACTTTCGATTCTATCGATAACGCTCCAGAAGAAAAAGAACGTGGTATTACTATCAATACGGCACACGTAGAATATCAAACAGCTACTCGTCACTATGCACACGTTGACTGCCCGGGGCACGCTGACTATGTAAAGAACATGGTTACTGGTGCTGCTCAGATGGACGGTGCTATTATCGTAGTTGCTGCAACTGATGGTCCTATGCCTCAAACACGTGAGCACATTCTTTTGGCTCGTCAGGTTAACGTTCCTCGTTTGGTCGTTTTCATGAATAAATGCGATATGGTGGATGACCCGGAAATGTTGGATCTTGTAGAAATGGAAATGCGTGAATTGCTTTCATTCTATGATTTCGACGGTGACAACACTCCTGTTATCCGTGGCTCTGCTCTTGGTGCTTTGAATGGAGTACCAGAATGGGAAGAGAAAATAATGGAATTGATGGATGCTGTTGATACTTGGATTCAATTGCCTCCACGTGCAGTTGATAAACCTTTCTTGATGCCTATCGAAGACGTGTTCTCTATCACAGGTCGTGGTACAGTAGCTACTGGACGTATTGAAACAGGTGTTATCAAGGTTGGTGATGAAGTTCAAATCATTGGTCTTGGTGCAGACGGAAAGAAATCTGTTGTTACCGGTGTGGAAATGTTCCGTAAACTTTTGGACGAAGGTGAAGCTGGTGATAACGTAGGTTTGTTGCTCCGTGGTATTGATAAAAACGAAATCAAACGTGGTATGGTTATCGCACACCCGGGTAAAGTAACTCCTCACTCAGAATTCAAGGCCTCTGTTTATATCTTGAAGAAAGAAGAAGGTGGACGTCACACTCCATTCCACAATAAATATCGTCCTCAGTTCTATATCCGTACATTGGACGTAACAGGTGAGATTACTCTTCCTGAAGGAACTGAAATGGTTATGCCAGGCGATAACTTGGAAATCACTGTTAAGTTGATCTATCCGGTAGCTTGCAGCGAAGGTCTTCGTTTCGCAATCCGTGAAGGTGGACGTACAGTAGGTTCTGGACAAATCACAGCTTTGCTTGACTAATACGGCAAAGAAATTCAATAATAAATCTTCAAAGCCTGAGTTTCTCTGGGCTTTGAAGATTTAATACACGGGCGTAGCTCAGTTGGTAGAGCATCGGTCTCCAAAACCGAGGGTCGGGAGTTCGAGTCTCTCTGCCCGTGCAAAAAACTCCACAAGGTATGAAGATAGTAAACAGTATTAAGGAATCTTATTCGGAGCTGGTTCATAAAGTTTCTTGGCCTACTCGCTCGGAACTTGTCAACAGTGCTATTGTTGTTTTAATTGCTTCCATCATCATGGCACTTATAGTTTGGCTTATGGATTTAGGCATCGAGTCAATCATGCGTTTTATTTACGAAAAGATCTTTTAATCTTTTTCTGAGGAGGACTTTGTTGTGACAGATAATAATTTTAAATGGTACGTTTTACGTGCTATTAGTGGTAAGGAAGCTAAGGTAAAAGAGTATATTGATGCAGAAATCAAGAACTCTGACTTGGCTCATTATGTTTCACAGGTACTTATCCCTACAGAAAAGGTTTATCAGATTCGTAACGGGAAGAAAATTCTTAAAGAGAGAACTTATCTTCCTGGCTACGTCTTGGTAGAAGCTAACTTGGTTGGAGAAACTCAACACTACTTGAGAAATGTGCCTAATGTACTGGGCTTCCTGGGAGAAAAGGATAATACTCCTATTCCTGTGCGCCAGTCGGAGGTGAATCGCATCTTAGGTAAGGTAGATGAACTCCAAGAGTCTGAAGGCGAAATGATTTCACCATTTGTTGTTGGTGAAACCGTTCGTGTCATTTTTGGACCCTTCAGTGGTTTCACGGGCGTTATTGAAGACGTCATGAACGAAAAAAAGAAACTGAAAGTTATTGTTGTTATCTTCGGACGTAGAACTCCGTTGGAATTAGGCTTCACACAAGTGGAGAAGGAATAGTTGTTACGGACAATTCCGTATTTTCAGAATTTTAAATTGTAGTAATTATGGCAAAAGAGATTGCTGGACTTATTAAATTGCAGATCAAGGGAGGCGCTGCAAACCCCTCTCCCCCTGTAGGACCTGCGCTTGGTTCTAAGGGTATCAATATTATGGAGTTTTGCAAACAATTTAATGCCAGAACCCAAGACAAAGCTGGTAAAATCTTACCAGTAGTCATAACCTATTATTCTGATAAGTCTTTCGACTTTATAGTAAAAACACCACCTGTTGCTATTCAATTGATGGAAGCTGCTAAAATTAAAAGTGGTTCTGCTGAACCTAACCGTAAAAAAGTAGCTACTGTCACAATGGAACAAGTGACTGCTATTGCTACAGATAAAATGGCTGACTTAAACTGCTTCGAACTGGAATCTGCTATCAGCATGGTTGCAGGTACTGCTCGTAGTATGGGTATAACCGTTAAACAATAAACTTCAAAACGCAATTATGAGTAAATTGACAAAAAATCAGAAATTGGCTTTGGAGAAAGTAGAGCAAGGTAAAGCCTATACACTGAATGAAGCAGCGGCTTTGGTAAAAGAAATTACCAAGGCTAAGTTTGACGCTTCTGTTGATATCGATGTTCGTTTGGGAGTAGACCCACGTAAAGCCAATCAAATGGTTCGTGGCGTTGTTTCCTTGCCAAACGGAACCGGTAAGCAGGTTAGGGTTCTTGCATTATGTACTCCAGACCAGGAAAACGCTGCTAAGGAAGCTGGTGCTGACTATGTAGGTTTGGACGAATACATCGAAAAAATTAAAGGAGGATGGACAGATATTGATGTTATCATTACCATGCCTTCTGTAATGGGTAAAATTGGTGCTTTAGGACGTGTGCTCGGTCCGCGTGGATTGATGCCAAACCCCAAAAGCGGTACTGTTACCCCTGATGTTGCCAAAGCCGTTAAGGAAGTAAAACAAGGTAAAATCGACTTCAAAGTTGATAAATATGGTATAGTTCACACTTCTGTGGGTAAGGTTTCTTTCACTCCGGAACAAATTGCTGAAAACGCAAAAGAATTTATCCAGACCTTGATTAAGCTTAAACCATCTGCAGCTAAAGGTACGTATGTTAAGAGCATTTATCTTTCAAGCACAATGAGTCCGGGTCTTAAAATAGATCCTAAATCTGTTGAAGAATAAAACTTGAGATTATGAAAAAGGAAGATAAAAGCGCTGTTATTGAACAACTTCAAGATATTCTTGGACAATATGCCCATTTCTATCTTACGGATATAGGTGGATTGAATGCGGCTCGCACTAGCGAATTGCGTCGTCTCTGTTTTAACCGTGGCGTGAAATTGGTTGTTGTTAAAAATACTTTGCTGCGTAAAGCATTAGAAGCTAAATCAGCAGGTTACGCCCCTTTGTTTGATTCTCTGAAGGGGGAAACTGCGTTGATGCTCTCAAATACAGGTAATGCTCCAGCTAAACTTATCAAAGAATTTGTTGGTAAGGACAAAGAGTCTAAACCGTATTTAAAAGCTGCTTACGTAGAAGAAACAGTATTTATTGGTGCAAATCAATTGGAGGTTTTGTCTCAATTGAAGAGCAAAAACGAACTTATCGCAGATTTGGTTGCCTTGCTGCAATCGCCTGCTAAGAACGTTGTGTCAGCACTCCAGTCTGGAGGAAATACAATCCATGGTGTTTTGAAAACACTGGGAGAAAGATAATTAAAAAGTAATAGAAAAAATAACTCCTATAAAATTTAAGAAAATGGCAGATTTGAAAGCTTTTGCAGAACAACTGGTTAACTTGACAGTAAAAGAAGTAAACGAGTTAGCTCAAATTTTGAAAGACGAGTATGGTATTGAACCTGCTGCTGCAGCTGTTGCTGTTGCTGCTGGTCCTGCAGCCGCAGCTGAAGCTGTTGAAGAAAAAACTTCATTCGATGTAGTTTTGAAAGCACCTGGTGCAAATAAATTAGCTATCGTTAAGTTGGTTAAGGAACTTACTGGCCTTGGCTTGAAAGATGCTAAAGATTTAGTAGACGGTGCTCCTTCAACAATCAAGGAAGGCGCTTCTAAAGAAGAAGCAGAAAGCTTGAAAAAACAACTTGAAGAAGGCGGAGCAGAAGTTGAACTTAAATAATGACTTTTAAGTCAAAAATTTGGTTTAGAGTCCCTTCCAGGGATTCTAAACCTTTTTGTCTATAATCTAATTTAAGTTCTTTGTCTTACTAAACTTCTTAAAACAATGTCTTCTATTAAACCTACTCAACGAATTAATTTCGCCTCCATTAAGAATCAGTTCCCTTATCCTGATTTTTTGGAGATCCAGTTGAAGTCTTTCCATGATTTCTTTCAGATGGACACCTCTCCTGAGACGAGAAAACAGGAAGGATTGTATAAGGTGTTTGCTGAGAATTTTCCCATTGCAGATACGCGAAATAACTTTATCCTCGAGTTCCTCGACTATTATATTGACCCACCGCGTTACACTATCAATGAGTGTTTGGAAAGAGGGCTCACCTATAGCGTTCCTTTGAAGGCAAAATTGAAATTGTATTGTACCGATCCTGACCATGAGGATTTCGATACAGTTATTCAAGATGTATATCTGGGAACTATCCCCTATATGACAGAAAAAGGCACCTTTGTCATTAATGGTGCTGAACGTGTTATCGTTTCGCAATTACACCGCTCTCCTGGCGTTTTCTTTGGCCAAAGTGTACATGCAAACGGCACAAAATTGTATTCTGCACGTATCATTCCTTTCCGCGGTTCTTGGATTGAATTTGCAACTGACATCAATAATGTCATGTATGCATATATTGACCGCAAGAAAAAATTACCTGTTACAACGCTTTTACGCGCAATCGGATTCGAAAGCGACAAAGATATTCTTGAATGCTTTGGCTTGGCCGAAGAAATCAAAGTTACGAAAACCAACCTCAATAAAGTGATAGGGCGTAAGCTGGCAGCACGTGTGCTGAAAGCATGGGTGGAAGATTTTGTTGATGAAGATACCGGAGAGGTCGTAACCATTGAACGTAATGAGGTTGTAATTGACCGTGAAACTGTGTTGGAGAAACAGCATATAGCAGAAATCCTCGAATCAGGTGCTTCTACTATCCTGCTGCACAGAGAAGACTCCAACCAGATTGACTATACCATTATCTATAATACACTGCAAAAGGACCCGAGCAATTCGGAAAAAGAAGCAGTATTATATATCTATAGACAGTTGCGCAACGCAGAACCACCCGATGACTCAACGGCAAGAGATGCTATCAATAACTTGTTCTTCTCTGAAAAACGTTATGACCTGGGTGATGTGGGGCGTTACCGCATCAATAGGAAACTTGGCTTGACGACCGATATGGACGTGAAGGTGTTGACCAAAGAGGATATTATCGAAA
Source organism: Candidatus Gallipaludibacter merdavium (assembly GCA_017694875.1). Taxonomy (GTDB): domain Bacteria; phylum Bacteroidota; class Bacteroidia; order Bacteroidales; family Paludibacteraceae; genus Gallipaludibacter; species Gallipaludibacter merdavium. The sequence goes on along the minus strand of JADIMG010000097.1, from coordinate 17,523 downwards.
TCATCAAGTATCTTATTAGACTGATTAATTCAAAAGCCGAGGTAGATGACATTGACCATCTGAGTAACCGTCGTGTCCGCACCGTAGGCGAACAATTATATAACCAGTTCGGTGTTGGACTTGCACGTATGGCACGTACTATTCGTGAACGTATGAATGTGCGCGACAACGAAGTGTTTACACCGGTTGACCTGATTAATGCGAAGAGCATTTCTTCTGTTATCAATTCATATTTCGGAACAAATGCTTTGTCGCAATTTATGGACCAGCAAAACCCCTTGGCTGAAATTACGCACAAACGCCGTATGTCAGCTCTTGGTCCTGGAGGTCTTTCCCGTGACCGTGCCGGTTTCGAAGTGCGTGATGTTCACTATACACACTATGGACGTTTGTGCCCTATTGAAACTCCAGAAGGTCCGAATATCGGTCTGATTTCTTCTTTATGTATATATGCCAAAATCAATGGACTCGGATTTATAGAAACTCCATATCGTAAGGTGAAGGATGCAAAAGTTGACCTTTCGGAAAATGGAGTTGTATATATGACGGCAGAGGAAGAAGAAAATAAAACGGTAGCACAAGGGAATGCTCCCCTTGATGATGAGGGCCGTTTCATCCGTTCCAAAGTTAAAGCACGTTTGGAAGCGGATTTTCCTGTAGTTGCACCGGAAGATGTAGACTTGATGGACGTATCTCCTTCCCAAATTGCTTCTATTGCAGCAGCCTTGATTCCTTTCTTGGAGCATGATGATGCAAACCGTGCATTGATGGGTTCCAACATGATGCGCCAGGCTGTTCCTTTGTTGCGTAGCGAGGCACCTATTGTGGGTACAGGAATCGAACGTCAGCTGATAACTGACTCACGCACACAGGTGATGGCAGAGGGTAACGGTGAGGTTATTTACGTGGATGCAGACCAGATTCAGATTAAATACGACCGTACGCCAGATGAGGATTTTGTCAGCTTTGAATCACCGGTGAAGACCTATAAACTGCCGAAGTTCCAAAAGACTAACCAGAATACGACTGTCGATTTGAGACCTTTAGTGTTGAAAGGCGATAGAGTGGAAAAAGGACAGATTCTGACAGAAGGTTATTCTACACAGAATGGTGAGTTGGCACTTGGCAAAAACCTTAAAGTTGCCTACATTCCTTGGAAAGGATATAACTTTGAGGATGCTATCGTTTTGAGTGAGCGTATAGTGCGCGAAGATATCTTTACATCTGTGCATGTAGTTGAGCAGTTGTTGGAGGTGCGTGAAACAAAACGTGGCTTGGAAGAATTGACTTCCGATATTCCTAATGTGAGTGAGGATGCAACGAAGGACTTGGATGAAAACGGTATCATACGTGTTGGTGCAAGAATTGAGCCGGGCGATATAATTATCGGTAAAATTACACCTAAGGGTGAGTCTGACCCGTCGCCGGAAGAAAAGCTGTTACGTGCAATTTTCGGTGATAAAGCCGGAGATGTGAAAGATGCATCCTTGAAAGCGACTCCTTCCTTGTCGGGTGTTGTTATAGGCAAGCGCTTGTTCTCCAAAGCACAGAAAGACCGCAAGGCTAAAATGGCCGACAAGGCTATTCTGCCGAAGCTTGACGAAGAATTGGACGCACAAATTGCAGAACTGAAGAAAATCCTGGTAGAGAAGCTATTGGTTCTTACCGAAGGAAAAACTTCTGCCGGTGTGAAAGATTTCTTGGGAACAGACCTGATAAGCAAAAACAGCAAGTTTACGCCGGAACGTTTGCGTGATATTGACTATACATTGGTTCAGCTAGAAAAATGGACCACAGATGAAGAAAAGAATAAGTTGATCAAACAGCTTATTATGAACTATCTGAAGAAGTGTAAAGAACTTGATGCACAAATCAAGCGTAAGAAATTCAATATCACGATAGGTGATGAACTGCCTAACGGTATCGTACAAATGGCAAAAGTATATATTGCCAAAAAACGTAAGATTCGTGTAGGTGACAAGATGGCCGGTCGTCACGGAAACAAGGGTATTGTTTCCCGTATCGTACGTCAGGAAGATATGCCTTTCTTGGCTGACGGTACTCCTGTTGACATAGTATTGAATCCATTGGGTGTGCCTTCCCGTATGAACCTCGGACAGATTTTTGAAGCTGTTCTGGGATGGGCAGGTCGCGAATTGGGAGTTAAATTTGCTACTCCTATTTTCGATGGATGTACGCTTGATGACTTGAATGAATGGACTGATAAGGCTGGTGTTCCACGTTATGGTAAGACCTATCTGTATGATGGTGGAACAGGTGAAAGATTTGACCAGCCGGCAACCGTTGGTGTGACTTACTTCTTGAAATTGGGTCACATGGTTGACGATAAGATGCACGCTCGTTCTATTGGTCCTTATTCTTTGATTACGCAACAGCCGTTAGGAGGTAAAGCACAGTTCGGTGGACAGCGTTTCGGTGAGATGGAAGTTTGGGCCCTTGAAGCATTTGGGGCTGCTCACATCTTGCAGGAAATATTGACTGTCAAGTCCGATGATGTTATGGGACGTGCTCGTACTTATGAAGCCATTGTTAAGGGAGACCCATTCCCAACACCAGGCATTCCAGAGTCTTTGAACGTATTGTTGCACGAGTTGCGTGGCTTATGCCTTAGCGTTAATTTAGAGTAGTAACTTAAGAGGGGGCCACCCCTCTTAAGTCCCAATATTTAAACGAATATAAATACTATGGCTTTTAAAAACGATAATAAAAAAAGCGGTTTCACCAAGATTTCCATTGGCTTGGCTTCTCCTGAAGAGATTCTTAGAATGTCCAGTGGTGAGGTGCTCAAGCCCGAAACGATAAACTATCGTACATACAAACCGGAACGTGACGGTTTGTTTTGCGAACGTATTTTCGGTCCTACACGTGACTACGAATGCCATTGCGGTAAGTATAAACGTATCCGTTATAAAGGAATTGTCTGCGACCGTTGTGGTGTGGAGGTTACTGAAAAGAAGGTACGCCGTGAGCGCATGGGACATATTCAATTGGTAGTGCCTGTTGCGCATATCTGGTATTTCCGCTCATTGCCTAATAAGATGGGATATCTGTTGGGCATGCCGACCAAGAAATTGGATGCTATTATATATTACGAGAAATATGTAGTGATTCAAAAGGGTATTCTCGAGGATGAAAATATTGCGGAAGGTGATTTGCTGACTGAAGACGAATACCTTGCTATTCTGGACCGTTTGCCTCGTGAGAATCAGTCTTTGGATGACAAGGACCCACAAAAGTTTGTGGCTAAAATGGGCGCTGAAGCCGTATATGATTTGTTGGAGAGACTGGATTTGGACAGCCTATCCTATGAATTGCGCCATAAGGCAAATACGGACAATTCACAGCAACGCAAGAACGAAGCTCTGAAACGTTTGCAGGTAGTAGAGTCTTTCCGTGCGTCACGCAACCGTAACAAACCTGAATGGATGGTTTTGCGTATTGTTCCTGTTATTCCGCCGGAATTGCGTCCGTTGGTACCGCTGGATGGTGGACGTTTCGCTACTTCCGACTTGAATGACCTGTATCGTCGCGTCATTATCCGTAACAACCGTCTGAAACGTTTGTTGGAAATTAAGGCTCCTGAAGTGATTTTGCGTAATGAGAAACGTATGTTGCAAGAAGCTGTTGACTCATTGCTGGATAATTCACGCAAGTCTTCTGCTGTCAAGTCAGAAGCCAACAGGCCATTGAAATCCTTGTCTGATAGTTTGAAAGGTAAACAAGGACGTTTCCGTCAGAACCTTTTGGGTAAACGTGTTGACTATTCTGCACGTTCTGTAATTGTTGTTGGTCCAGAGTTGAAGATGCACGAATGCGGTCTTCCTAAAGATATGGCGGCTGAATTATACAAGCCGTTTGTTATCAGGAAACTTATTGAGCGTGGTATCGTGAAGACTGTGAAATCAGCCAAGAAAGTTATCGACAGAAAAGACCCAATCATTTGGGATATATTGGAATATGTAATGAAAGGCCACCCGGTATTGTTGAACCGTGCCCCGACTTTGCACCGCTTGGGTATCCAGGCATTCCAACCTAAGATGATTGAAGGAAAGGCAATTCAATTGCACCCATTGGCATGTACTGCATTCAACGCTGACTTCGACGGTGACCAGATGGCCGTTCACTTGCCTTTGAGCAACGAAGCCGTTGTGGAAGCTCAAATGTTGATGTTGGCATCACACAATATTCTTAATCCTGCTAACGGAGCTCCAATTACAGTACCGTCACAGGACATGGTGTTGGGTCTGTATTACATTACCAAAGGCCGTGACGGAGCTAAAGGCGAAGGTTTGAACTTCTATTCTCCCGAAGAAGCCGAGATAGCTTACAATGAAGGTTGTGTGGACTTGCATGCATGGATTACAGTTCGTACTGACGATTTGGATGAAAATGGCCAGTTGACAAAACAGACCATCAAGACAACGGTCGGACGTATTCTTGTAAACAAATGTGTGCCGAAAGAGGTTGGCTTTATCAATGAGATTCTTTCCAAGAAGTCTCTGCGTGACATCATCGGTAACATTATAAAGGTTTGCGGTGTTGCTACTACAGCCAAATTCCTCGATGACATCAAGGATTTGGGATACTATATGGCCTTCAAGGGTGGTTTGTCATTCAACTTGAATGATATTATCATTCCGGCAGAAAAAGAACAATTGGTAGCTGAAGGTAACGCAGAGGTGGAAGAAATCATGAACAACTATAACATGGGCTTCATTACCAACAACGAACGTTACAATCAGATTATTGATACTTGGACACATGTTAACTCCAAATTGTCTAATGTGTTGATGAAACAATTGTCATCGGACAACCAAGGATTTAATTCTGTGTACATGATGTTGGATTCCGGAGCCCGTGGTTCTAAGGAACAGATTCGTCAGCTTTCCGGTATGCGTGGTTTGATGGCTAAGCCGCAAAAAGCGGGTGCTGAAGGCGGACAGATTATTGAGAACCCAATTCTTTCAAACTTTAAAGAGGGCTTGTCTGTGTTGGAATACTTTATTTCTACGCACGGTGCTCGTAAAGGTTTGGCTGATACCGCTCTGAAAACGGCGGATGCAGGATATCTGACCCGTCGTCTGGTTGACGTATCACACGATGTAATCATTACAGAGGAAGATTGCGGTACGTTGCGTGGTTTGGTTGCAACAGAATTGAAGAACAACGAGGAAGTGGTTGCATCCTTGTATGAACGTATCTTGGGTCGTGTTTCTGTTCATGACATTTATCATCCTTCTACCGGTGAACTGATTGTTGCCGCTGGTGAGGAAATTCGTGAAAATGCAGCCAAGATTATTCAAGAATCACCAATTGAACGTGTTGAAATCCGTTCTGTATTGACTTGTGAGGCTAAACGTGGCGTTTGTGCTAAATGTTACGGACGTAACTTGGCAACGGGTCGAATGGTCAACAAGGGTGAAGCAGTTGGTGTGATTGCAGCCCAGTCAATCGGTGAACCGGGAACACAGCTGACATTGCGTACGTTCCACGTTGGTGGTGTGGCATCCAACGTTGCAGCTGAGTCAAGTATTGTCCTGCGCTACGATGGTCGTGTTGAGTTTGATGAACTTCGTACCGTTGAAGCGAAAGACGAAAATGGTGAAGCTTATCAGGTGGTTGTCAGCCGTTTGGCAGAAATGCGTGTGGTTGATACTACAACCAATATCGTGCTGACCACTCAAAATATTCCGTATGGTTCCAAACTTTATGTAAAAGATGGGACTGTCTGTGAGAAAGGAACGAAGATTTGTGAATGGGACCCATTCAATGCTTTGATTATTGTTGAGCAGGCCGGTAAGATTAAGTTTGAAGATGTAGTTGAGAACTTGACCTTCAAGACTGAAACAGACGATGCAACAGGTTTGCGTGAAAAGATTATCATTGAATCGAAAGATAGAAATAAAGTGCCGAGTGCACATATTATAGGTAAGGGTGGTGAGATTTTGAAAACTTACAACTTGCCTGTGGGTGCTCACTTGGTATTGGATGACGGTGATAAGATTCAAGTAGGTCAGACCTTGGTTAAGATTCCACGTGCAGTCGGTAAGGCCGGCGATATTACGGGTGGTCTTCCACGTGTAACCGAGTTGTTTGAAGCTCGTAACCCGTCTAACCCGGCAATCGTTGCCGAAATTGACGGTGAGGTGACATTCGGCAAGATTAAACGCGGTAATCGCGAATTGTCTGTAACTTCCAAGTCAGGTGAAGTCAAGAAGTACATGATACCTCTGTCTAAACAGATTTTGGTACAGGAAAATGACTTCGTACGTGCGGGTACACCATTGTCAGATGGTGCAATCACACCGGAAGACATTCTGTTGATTAAGGGTCCTACTGCCGTTCAGGATTACATTGTCAATGAAGTGCAGGACGTATATCGTTTGCAGGGCGTGAAAATCAATGACAAGCACTTTGAGGTTATTGTACGTCAAATGATGCGTAAGGTGGAAATCATCGATCCGGGAGATACGCGTTTCTTGGAAAAACAAGTGGTGGACAAGAACGAGTTCATGGAAGAAAATGACCGGATATGGGGCAAGAAGGTTGTAGTCGCTCCAGGTGATTCTACAGTCCTGAAGGCCGGCCAGATTATAACCGCCCGTAAGTTGCGTGATGAAAACTCCATGTTGAAACGTCGTGACTTGCAGTTGGTTGAGGCCCGTGATGCAGTTTTGGCAACATCCAATCAAATCTTGCAGGGTATTACGCGTGCCGCATTGCAGACAAGTAGCTTTATGTCAGCAGCTTCCTTCCAGGAAACGACGAAAGTGTTGAACGACGCAGCCATCAACGGAAAGGTTGATAAACTTGAGGGCATGAAGGAAAATGTGATTTGCGGTCATTTGATTCCTGCCGGTACAGGTTTGCGTGAATATGATAAGTTGATTGTAGGTTCGCTAGATGAATATGAAAAGATTATGGTGGCACGTAAAAGTGTGACCGATATCGAGTCTGCGAACGTTTAATAAACATCTTTCAATAAAAACGCCAACTCATCTTATGGATTGAGTTGGCGTTTTTTTATGCTTGACTATAGGTTTGATTGATGCCGCGAATGGAATGGGAATCAATGGTGATATTATTTCTTGTCTGGATTTGTTCTTTTGATTACCTTTGTAAATACTTATATCTAACCAAATATATATCATTATGAAAAACCTCCAAGTGCAGCTTGTTTTTCTGATGTCATTGGCAGCTTTTCTTATACAAGCGCAAGACATGCGTATGGATACATATTGCAATCCGCTGAATGTGGATTACACGTACATGATTTACAATGCTGACTGTGACATCTCCTATCGCTCGGGTGCAGACCCTGCAGTGGTGGAATTCAGGGGGGAATATTATATGTTTGTGACCCGCTCACATGGTTATTGGCATTCTACAGACTTGCAGAATTGGAACTTTATTACGCCAGGAACCAATTGGTATCCGCAGGGATGTAATGCACCTGCAGCCCACAACTATAAGGATTCGGTGTTGTATGTATGTGGCGACCCATCAGGTTCGATGAGCGTGCTATATACAGACGACCCTAAGTCGGGAAACTGGAAAGCTACTCCTACTATTCTGCATAATCTGCAGGACCCTGATTTGTTTATTGATGATGATGGCTCGGCTTATATGTATTGGGGCTCCTCCAATGTCTATCCAATCCGTGTGATGAAACTGAACAAAAACCATCGTTTCATTGCGGAAGGTGGAGTGCACGAGCTGTTTACCCTGAACCCCGAGAAACACGGCTGGGAACGCTTTGGCGAAAACCATACGGACACAGTGTTGAAGGGATATATGGAGGGTGCATGGATGACCAAGCATGATGGAAAATACTATCTGCAATATGCTGCACCGGGTACAGAGTTCAATGTGTATGCCGATGGTGTTTATGTGGGTGAGTCGCCTCTCGGACCTTTTACTTATCAGGCACACAACCCCATTTCCTACAAACCGGGAGGATATATAAATGGAGCCGGACACGGTTCTACAGTGCTCGGACCAGGCAATCAGTATTGGCATTTTGCTTCCATGTCCTTGCCCATCAATATGAATTGGGAACGTCGCTTGTGTATGTTTCCTACTTATTTTGACAAGGAAGGCATTATGTATTGTGATACCCGCTTTGGTGATTATCCACGCTATGCACCGACTGTATCGGGAAAGAAAGGTGAGTTTCGCGGATGGATGTTGCTTTCCTATAATAAGCCGGTTAAGGCTTCAACGGAGCAGGGTGAATATAAGGCTTCCGGTTTGACAGACGAGAACAGCAAGACGTTTTGGTTGGCTGCCGCCAACGATGATTCGCAATGGGTGGAAATTGACCTGCAACAACCGGCAACGGTCAATGCCATTCAGGTAAACTACAACGATTACCAATCGGACATGTATGGACGCTATACGGGATTGTATCACCGTTATGCGATTGAGGGTTCATTGGACGGAAAGGAATGGTTTGTGCTGGTGGATAGAAGCAACAGTTTCAAGGACGTGCCGAATGATTATGTGGAATTGGAATATCCACAACAGGTACGCTACGTACGTTACAACAATATCCATGTGCCGACACCCCACTTGTCGATTTCAGCCATTCGTGTTTTTGGAACAGGCAGTGGAAAAGCTCCGAAAGCGGTACGTGAGTTTACACTCCAGCGCCACGCGGACCGCAGGGACATCACCATATCGTGGAAGTCGATTAAGGATGCGCAAGGATATAATATTCTGTGGGGCATTGCTCCAGACAAATTGTACAGCTCGTGGATGATTTATGGAAACAAAGGTGAGCACCTGATGAAGTCGCTGAATACGGACCAAACCTATTATTTTGCCATAGAGGCGTTTAACGAAAATGGGGTAGCACCTGTCTCAGAAGTGAAGATGGTGGAATAAGTGAAATTTACCAAAGGGCTAATGTGAAATCTGACTTGTGAGCATTAGCCCGAATTTTAATGATATGGGGTGGATTGAAAATATAAAAAGCATATCAAAAACAGATACAGCAAAGAATTCTGCAATCTTGTTGATGGCTAATGTTGTATCTCAACTTTTGGGGATAGTGTTTTATCCTATTCTGACCCGTATCTATAGTCCTGATGATTTTGGGTTGCTGAATTTGTTTGGAAGCATTGCTGGAATATTAACGTTATGTTCAACAGCCGAATACCAGTATTCCATTATGTTGCCAAAATCAAGAAAAAGTGCTGTTGCATGTTTTCATGTAGGTTTTTTGATTTTACTGTTTACAACGTCTTTATGTTTTGTTTCCGTATTGTTTGGTAAGCCAATAGCGTCCGTTTTCAATGCCCCAGATCTGGCAAAGTATTATTGGTTAATGCCTTTTTATGTTTTTGGTATTGGCTTGTGGACATTGTTGAATTATTGGTTTACGAGGAATAAGAGATTTAAGGATGTCAGCATTTATCTTGTGTCCCAAAGTGGATGGAATGGTTTAATAAAATATTTCATGGGCATTGGAGGGGCATTGCATATTGGCCTTATTCTTGGTACAGTGCTAGCCCCTTTCATTTCCATTTTAATGATAATAAAAAAGAGCATACATACGGTTTTGAGACCGTTATTTGTATGGGATAGATGCGAATGTCAATCTATGGCGGCAACATATGCTAATTTTCCGAAGTATTCTTTGCCAAGGGCTTTAGTTAATAACGTAAGTTTGAATTTACCCGTGTTGCTGCTTACTCCGTTTTTTGGGACAAATATCATTGGATTGTTTGGTATGGCTGTCACTTTATCTTTCCGTCCTATTAGTATGATTGCGGGATCTTTATATCAGAGTTTTTACCAAAAGTTTACAGAAAATATGCATCAAAATATGCCTATATATCCATTGTATAGAAAGTATATACGTATGACTTTGTTGGTTGTTATCCCGTTTTTTGTGCTTCTTTATCCTATTTTGCCATTTTTGTCGGGGTGGTTTTTGGGTGAGGAATGGATTGTTGCAGGCGAATATATAAGGATTCTGTTACCTTGGTTGGCTGGGACTTTATTGCTTGGCCCTTTCTCATTTCTGCTTGATATATTTCAAAAGCAGAAATTAGGCATGTTTTATGAGTTCATATATCTTATTTTACGTTTTATTGGATTGATGGTAGGTGTATGGATGAAAGACTTTAAATTGGCCATCTTGCTGTATTCTTTGATAAGCCTTTTAATGTTGATTGTTTTGTGGGTGTATTACCATGTGCTGCTTATCAGATACGAAAAAAGATTAAATCGGTTTTCATAACGAATGATTGTATATTTGTACAATCTCTTTTCCTACGGTATCGTAGCTGTAGTGTAGACCTTGTTTTCTAATCGTATTGCTGTCGTATTCCTGATAATGGTCCATCATCCAGATGATTTTCTCTTTTAGTAATTGCTCGTTACCGGCAGGGACTAATATACCACAATCTTTTGAGACTTTGTCAGAAATAGCATCTACATCGCTTGATAAAATAGGGATACCTATTGCTAGAGCTTCGGATGTAACCACTGATTCAGTTTCGTAATTGGAGAACATAAGTAGAAAATTGCTACTGTTTAACCAGCTACAAACCTCTTCAGGGGTTTGTTCTCCAACAAAGTGGATTAGTCCATCTGGAATGTTCAATGATGCAGCATATTCGGTTGTACGTTTGAAATCGGCTCCCGTTCCGACAAAAATACATTCAAAATCATTACGACATAGAGAAACTTCCTTGATAGTGCGTAAGATACCAAAAATGTTCTTAGCCTCTTCACAAAAGCAGGATATATATACTATGCGTATTTTCCCTTTGGGTATGGGAATTGTTGTTTTTGCCGGTAGATAAAAGAAATCATCCACCACATTGTTGACTATATGGTAATTTGCTTTTATACCATGGCCTATCATGGCTTCTTTGAGTGGGCGACTTACGGGTAAAACGTATTTTGCTGCTGCGGCTAATCGGCGAGTGATGTATTGATGTGCTTTGCCCGTTTTCGCATACGATCCATTGGCTGCCAGATAGCCCGACCAATGTTCCATTACCACATAAGGGATATGATAGCGCTTTTTCAGATAGAAGGCTATCATGGCCGGTTTGGTGAAAACATTGGCATGGGTGATGTCTGGCTTTCCCCAAGTCTTGAAAATGCGTTTTAATCCTTTTCGAACGGCGTTATAATACCGTAATAAGTTGATTGAAGCGTGTGTGGAGGCTGGGTAATAGATATAGACTTCTTTTACTCGGCCAAAGTATTGTTCGATGATTTCCATTTGGCTGATTTGCTTGTCTTCCTTGGCGAAGAGTACGCATACGTCAGCATAACGCGAAACGGCTTCGGCATGTTTTCTGACAAACAGACCATCCATGGCATCGTAACGATGTGGGTACCATATAGCTGTAAACAATACCTTCATCGCTGCTTTCTTGTTTTGAGCTTGTTATACCATATTGCGAAGCGGAACAACATTTTGTAATAGCGGCTCACGCTGTAATATTCGTGTTTGGTGGTGCCGAATTGCTTGTAGGAATTGGCTATGCCCTTGACCATGCTTCCCTCAAAATCAAAGACATTGACATGCTGGCGTGCAAACTTGATTGCTTCCAGCACGTTGAGGGCTGATGCACCGGTGGCTGCATAGGTCTTGGAATAGCAGGGAATCAGATAATAGGCGGCCTGATGGTCCCACACCAGGAAAAGAGCGGACAACAATGTACCTTCCGCATTTTTGATGGCTATGATTTGACCTTGTTGCCTTTCTGTCGCGGCAGTGTAAAGGCTTTGGAAGAACTCTTTGGAGTAGCTAATAATCTTTCCTTGTTCTTGCAGGCACAGCACATGGAAGTGATAGAACTCATCAGCCGTAAGACTGAAATCGGCATGTAGGGAAAGTGCTTTTTGCAATTGCCGCTTCTTGTTTTTGGAGAATTGGCTGATTACATAATCCAGATTGCTAAGGTCGTCAATGCGGTAGGTCCACCTTTTTTTGCAGGTGAATTTATGCTTGTCAAAATAGTCGGGAGCTTCGGAGTGGAGCGGAAAATGCTGGTAATAATAAGCAAGTCCCAAATGATTCAATTGCTGTATGATGTCATCATAGACTGATTGCCTTTGCTCATCGGTGAGCGAGGCGAGTGTCCACAATCCGTTTATTTGTGTTTCTTGCGGGCAAACGATGTATTTCATGCCCATGCGTTTGCGGAAAAGATAGGGGAGTGCTCCTTGTATGTTTCCTTGCTGGTCAAACGACAGGAGGACATCCCATTCCTTGCCTATACAGACGGCTTGCATCCACCAGTATTGCATGAATAGTGGAATATCTGGCTGCTTATCGCATAATTGTTTGTATTGTTCTTTGTTGGTCATCATAATAGCATATTGGCAACTCGGTTTAAGGCAAGGACAAATTGGTCAATATCTTCCTTGTTGTTGTAGAGAGCAAACGATGCCCTTACTGTTCCGGGTATATTGTAATATTCAACCAATGGTTGGGCGCAATGGTGGCCGGTTCTTACGGCAACTCCCAATTTGTCGAGCAGCATGCCCACATCATAGGGGTGTTCATTGCCGATAAGGAAGGATATGACGCCGCTTCGATGTTTCGGCATACCAATAAAGCGCAGGTTGGGAATGCTGGCCATTTGTTCCATGGCATATTGGATGAGCTCCTGTTCGTGTTGGGCTATCTGTTCCATGCCTATGGCTGACACATAGCGCAAAGCTTCTGCCAATGCGATAGAGCCTTCATAATTGGGTGTGCCGGCTTCGTATTTATAAGGTAATTCGTTGAAAGTGGTTTTTTCAAACGATACGTGTTCAATCATCTCTCCGCCGCCTTGATAAGGAGGCATTTCTTCAAGCCATTTTGCTTTTCCATAAAGAACGCCTATACCGGTGGGAGCATATATTTTATGACCGGAGAACGCATAGAAGTCTGCATCAAGGTCTTGTACATCAACGGGAAGGTGGGGAATGGATTGGGCACCGTCGACCAGTACCGGGGTTCCGTTGAGGTGTGCCCAATGGATGATTTCCTTAATCGGATTGACCGTACCCAGTACGTTGGAGACGTGGGTGACAGCTACGATTCTTGTCTTTTCGTTGAGCATATTTTTGTATGCGTTCATGTCCAGTTCCCCGTCAGGGGTAATGGGTATGACCTTGAGAGTAGCCCGTTTCCTCTCGCACATCAGTTGCCATGGAACGATATTGGAATGGTGTTCCATGTGGGATACGATGATTTCATCACCCTCGTTGACATAACGTTCACCAAAACAGAAAGCCGTCAGATTGATGGATTCAGTTGTGCCACGTGTGAATGTGATTTCTGCGCTGCTCTTGGCGTGAATGAAATCGGCTACCGTTTTTCTGGCATTTTCATGGGCCATGGTTGCAATCTGACTCAGATGATGTACACCTCTGTGTATGTTGGCATTATAGAGTGTGTAGATTTCATTCAGCTTGTCAAGTACGCATTGTGGTTTTTGGGTCGTAGCACCGTTGTCAAGATATATGAGCGGTTTGTCATAAACCTTGATTTTGAGCAGTGGAAAGTCTTCTCTATATTGACTGAAATCTTTCATTCGTTTTTAGTGTATTATCCGGTTAAAAGTATCTGTAAATGATACATTATATTTTGAGCAAAGGTAGTGTTTTTTGATGATACGGCATAAATGTGTAGTTTTTTCTGTAAAAACGCTTGCAAATATTGAAATGTTTTCATTACCTTTGCGAAAAAGATAGCCGCATTGTCTGAGATTGGAAAACTCAACACATTACAATTTAACTGACTGTATCCGGCTTAGTATGGCGGGCTGCGCCTTCGGGTTTCGCTTCGGCGGACAGCAGATTACAGAGGAAGTTGGAAGGTCAAATCCTATTTATAGGAGTTTTCTCAACAAACGCAATGCGGCTTTATTTTGTCTGTTATTTCCCTGTTATCTTTTTGTCTTGTAGGAAAGTATGTGCCAGGTAACGGCAATGCCAGTCAGTGTGAGAAGCAGAATGAGCCACACTTTTCCATTGGAAAACCATACCATACTACACACGAGTGTGAGCCATAAGGTGGAAACCGAAACGACTTTTACATGGATGGGTAATGCCTTGTGTTCCTGAAAATCTTTAATGTAACTTCCCAGTATCTTGTGATTCAATAGCCATGCGTGCAAGCGCTTGGAACTGCGGGCCAACAGCCATGCAGCCAATAAGAGGAAAGGGGTTGTGGGCAATATGGGAACAAATATACCTATAATCCCTAATGTGAGGCACAAGAAGGCAAGGCAGATGCCTATGATTCTGACTGGATTTTTCATTTAAAAACGTACACTCTCCAGAACGAATTCAATAATGGTTTTTTTGTGCTGCTCAAAATCCGGTTCCATTGTCTTGCGCATGTAGGGAATTTCCAGACCTTTTACGGCATAAAACAGAATGGTTGCCGAGAGCTCTATGTCAACATGAGGATTGGATTTGCGGTTATTACCGGATGAAAGAATGTCGGCAATCATTTTGATTTCCTTGGCATCGAGTTTTCGTCGGGCTTTCTCCACTTCATAAATGTCACGGAAGAAGTCGGAACGAAGGGACCCGTTGCGTAATACGGCGGCTTTGGCTCCTTCCAGATGAGCAGTGATGAATTCTGTCAGCTTGGCTCTGGGTGGAAGCTGTTTGTTGTAGATTTCCGTCAGTTGGTTGTCAAGTGTTTGGACCTCAGTCTGGATGACTGCCTTGTAAATGTCTTCTTTGCTTTTGAAATATAAATATAGGGTACGCCTGCCCTTGCCGGACGCTTGGGCAATATCGTTCATGGTTACATTTTTCTTGCCTTTATGTGCAAACAAGTCGCGGGCAACTTCTATCAGAATATTTCGTGTTTTTGACTCGGATGTGGGCATAAATGCTCGTTTTTTGCAAAGATAGCGAAAGCCGAGCGCATAGGCAAATGCAAAGCGCAGCTTTGTGATTTGACTCTGCCGAGGCGCTTCCTGTCTTATCCAGAGATAGCGGAAGTCGAGCGCATAGGCAAATCATATTTTGTGCCATGCATGCTTTGCTATAGGGCCGCCTTACCAAAAACTATCCTTTTTGTGACAAAAAATGCACACGGAATCTGTGTATATGGCTTATCTTTGTGGCAAATATTTAAGCTGTTTATACGATGAAATATAAAGTGTTGTTGCCAATGGCATTGGCATTGCCATTGTGTGTGTCGGCTGCAGAGTTCAGGACCGATTCCTTGTACTCCAAGTGGGTAATTGATTCGCGTATGGGAAGTTTCAACAACAAGACCAAGACGGTTGGTTTTGCCACTCCAGCCCACCCCCAATGCACTGCTACATGGGATTATGTACCGGGATTGGTGGCTAAGGGAATTTTAAAGGCATATACCCAGTACAAGGATTCCACTTGGAGTGCTTATTGGTTGGAGGGCGTTAGAAATTATGCGGATGCACACATGGATATTACCTTTGATGAGTATAAGGGTAAAGACCGTCGTGATGATATTGATTGGCTGAATGCAGCAAAGATATTCTTTGAATTGCATGAGCACACCGGACAGGACATGTATAAGAAGAAAGTGGAAGATGCATGTCATGTTCTTTCAACACAGCATGGGCGTATTCAAGCCCCACTTCCAGGAGCTGGAGGTTTTTGGCACAAAGGCGGTGGATTGGTAAAGGGTTATGACAACCAAATGTGGCTGGACGGCCTGTATATGGGGGCTGCCATGTATGGAGAATATGTAGGCAGATATACACCGGAAAACGAAAAGGCATGGGCTGATATTGCACTGCAATTCGACACCGTGTTTCATTACACATGGAATGAAGAGGAAAAACTGTGCCATCATGCCTGGTCGGCAGCACCATGGCAGGAGAATTCATTTTGGGCAGACCCGAAAACCGGACGTTCAGCAGAATTTTGGGCTCGTGGTATGGGGTGGTTCTTTGCAGCTTTGGTCGATGTGTTGGAATATATGCCGGCGGGTGTTGATGTGAATGCTTCAGGTGTCGATGCACGTACGCGTTTGATGGGATATCTGGAAAAAGTGGCTGACGGATTGAAAAACCGACAGGATAATGAAAGCGGGTGTTGGTATCAGTTGTTGAAGTACGATGACACGTTTGTAGCTGAGAGCTATAATGGTGTAGCATGTGGGCATGCCAATTATTTGGAAGCATCAGCATCGAGCATGTTTACGTATGCTTATTTGAAAGCTATGCGTCTGGGGCTTCTCGATAAAGGGAAATATGCTGATATGGCTGTAAAGGCATATAAAGGCTTGATTGAAGAATTCGTTGTGGAGAATGCCGATGGGACCATTTCCATTGTCAGTAGTTGTGAGTCTGCTGGTCTTGGCGGAGGCGCAAAAAGTGGAGAGCCTAAATATAGGGACGGTTCAGCAGCTTATTATTTATGTGGTTATGATGTGCCTGTCAATGACCATACGGAAGGAAAGGCTTTGGGTCCGTTTATCATGGCCAGTCTGGAATATGAACTGTTGGAAAAATAAGGGAATGTTAATGAGCCTTTGAGGCAGGATAGATAAAACAATCGGTGCGTCAGATTCTGGCGCACCGATTGTTTTTGTTATTACTTGACGGCTTGTTCATATCGTTTTTCGATGACATTCCAGTCAATAATGTTCCAAAGTTGTTTGATGTGTTCGGGACGTTGGTTTTGGTAATCCAGATAATAGGCATGTTCCCAGACATCGAAAGTCAGTAAAGGAATCTGTTGCTTGGTTAGAGGATTTCCTGCATTTGGTTCTTTGGTGATTTCCAGTTGCTTGTTCTGGTTCACTACTAACCATGCCCATCCCGAGCCGAAAAGGCTGGTGGCGGCTGCCGCAAACTCATTTTGGAATTGCTCGAATGTTCCCCATTGCTGTTGAATGGCCTCCAGCAGTTTGCCTTCTGGTTTTTGTTTGCCTTGGGCTGTAAAGGATTGAAAATAGAAAGTATGATTCCATGCTTGAGCGGCATTGTTGTATATGGCTCCGTCTGCATGCTGAATAATTTCCTCGAGCGTCTTGTTTTCAAATTCCGTTCCTTTAATAAGGTTGTTCAGGTTGTTGATATAGGCCTGATGGTGTTTGCCATAGTGGTATTCTATGGTCTTCTGGCTGATGACTGGCTCCAGTGCATTGTGTGCATAGGGCAATTCTGGAAGTGAGAAATTCATAAGTAATAAAATTAAAAGGTTTGTCATGTGTGTATTTATATTAGTTGTACTTAATATAACGAAATACAAGGAATTTTGTTCGGTTTCATGTGCTAATTTGTTTTACTTTTATTTGAGTATAGTCATATGTTATGTGGAGAGATTGTCATACAACGACGATTTTGAATCGGCTGATTATGAATGATTGTGCAGTATGGTATTGGTATATTGGTTTGGCTGATAGAAAAAAGAAAAGAGCCTTCACAGATAAGTAAAGACTCTCTCAATAACTCCGAGCGGAAAACGGGACTCAAACCCGCGACCCCCAGCTTGGAAGGCTAGTGCTCTATCAACTGAGCTATTTCCGCA
>JADIMG010000011.1 GCA_017694875.1 Candidatus Gallipaludibacter merdavium | reverse complement strand
GGTAGATGTAAATCGGAAAGGTCCGCAGCCTATATAATCAGCACCCTGCTCTGCAAGACGGCAGATATCTTCAAATGTATTGGCTGTTCCACCTATAATGAAATCCGCTCCAAGAATTTTTCTCGCTTCATCTACCGGCATGTCGTTGCGTCCGAGATGAACTCCGTCAGCCCCCACCCGTTTTGTCATCATCACATTGTCATCAATAATAAATGTGGCATTATACACGTCACACAAATCCTTTACCTGTAAGGCTGCTGATTCCAGTTCCTTTTCCGTTGCATCTTTCATTCTCAGTTGAATCCAACGGCATCCTCCTTCCAATGCCATACGGGCCGAATCAACATAACTATACCGCTCTGTAAAATGTGTAATAAATTGAAGTTTTTCCATATTGTTTATCATGGTTCTTTATCCTCTATAATTGCTTTCCGGGGTTCAAAAAAATGGTTCAAAGGTCCTGTTCCTTTTCCCACTATCAAATCAGCACCAGTTGCCAATGCCTTTGAAATATATCGTTTCGCTTCATCAACCGCTGCTACAAGGCCTTTTCCACATGCCATATAAGCTGTTATTGCCGAAGAAAGCGTGCAACCAGTTCCATGGGTATTACGGCTCATAACTGCCGGTGCTGAAAATTCACGCAATAGCACGCCATCATCAGTCTTATAAAAAAGCCTGTCCTTTTTACAATCTCCGTTGGCATGTCCACCCTTAACAAGCACAGCACCAACGCCACAAGAAAGAATCTTATCCGCTGCCTCTTTTACATCTATCAATGCATCCAATGCACTCCCAACCAAGGTTGCGGTTTCCGGTAGATTAGGCGTCAATAAATTGGTAATGGGAAAAAGCCGTTTCTTCATAAGGGTCAATGCTTCGGGGGTCATCAGCATCTTTCCATTACTCGAAAGTATAATCGGGTCAACCACCAGACATTTTGGTGGAAAAGCCGTCAACGCTTCAACGATAGCTTCAAGGGTTGCCACATCATTTACCATGCCCAGTTTAACCGCATCAGGTTGCAAGTCTTCCATTACAGCTACAATCTGGTCATAAACCACCTGTGGTGGCAAAGCATGGACATACTTAACCCCCATCGTATTCTGGACAGTAACCGCCGTAATGGCCGCTGCGCCATATACTCCCAGTGCCGAGAATGTCTTCAAGTCCGCCTGAATCCCAGCCCCGCCAGAAGGGTCGGAACCGGCAACAGACAACGCTATCACATAACGCTTCATAGGTAAGTCCTCCTGACAAGAAGAAACCCTCCATGACACGCAGAAGGAACAAGGTTTTGCAAACAAGTAAACTTCATTACTAAAATCCTCCTTTTAGATAGACTTCATTTTTCCCAAAAGAAGGTGACGCAGAATTTCCGTCATAAAAGAGTTGCTTCAAAATCCCAGCGTCGGCATTACCCGTACTGGTTCAATGTGTATAATCTCAGACACGGCAGCCCTACACGGCATACCGGACACCACCTTTTGAGTACATCGCAAAGATATGACAAAATAAGATTGTAACCAAAGATTCACAAGACTTTTCGTTACATAGCAAAATGTACTACCACAATACGATTCTCTTCAACAAAGTTTTGTTAGACTTCACAAGAACTATGCTTTATACTTCGACATTTTTTCTTACTTTTGCGAATTAAACATGTTCGGTACTGATACGCCGTCACAGTCATTTAAAAACAACAAATATGATAACTGAAGTTATTGCGAAAGAAGAGATTGCACGCGCAAAGTCCATTATCTATGAAGTCAACTCAATCGCTATCGTTACTCACATGAGTCCGGATGGTGATGCCATGGGTTCTTCCTTAGGCTTACTGCATTTTTTAAAAGCATTAGGAAAAGAGACTGTTGCCGTTGTTGTCCCTAACAAGGCTCCCGCTTTTTTACAATGGATGCCAGGCGCAGAAGATGTCATCAGCTATGAAACCCAACAAGAAGAAGCCGATCTGGTACTAAGCAATACAGAGCTGATTGTTTGCTTGGATTTCAACACTTTAAGCAGAATTGGCATAATGGGCGAAAAAGTGGCCATGGCACCAGCCAAAAAGATATTGCTTGACCATCATCTATATCCAGCTGATTTTGCTGATGTTATCATGTCTTATCCTTATATCAGCTCTACGAGCGAATTGGTATTCCGACTTATCTGCCGCATGGGTCATTTTATGGATATCAACAAGGCCTGTGCCGAATGTATTTACACAGGTATGATGACCGACACGGGTAATTTCTCATACAATTCCAATCAGGCAGAAATATACATCATTGTTTCTGAATTGATGAAGTTAGGCATTGACAAAGACGACATTTATAGAAAAGTATTCAATACCTATTCGGCTGACCGGATGCGCTTAATGGGTTATTGCCTGTACAAAAAGATGAAGCTCTATCCGGAATATCAGACCGCTCTTATTACTCTTACAGGCAAAGAACTATTTCCTTTTCATTTTCAACCCGGAGACGCAGAAGGATTGGTGAATCTTCCTTTATCCATTGACGGCATCAACTTCTCCGTAATGATGCGTGAAGACAAAGACAAGATAAAATTGTCGTTCCGTTCACAAGGAAAATTTCCCTCCAATATTATGGCCGCTGAATTTTTTGGAGGAGGTGGTCATCTGAATGCCGCCGGCGGTGAAAGCTATATCAGTATGGATGAAACCATCAAGAAGTTTGAAGAGGCATTGCCATCTTATTACGAAGCACATAAAGAACAATAAATAGATATCAGATAATCAGAAAAAGGACATAAGCATATGATGTTAGAAATAAAAGACTTGCATGCCACCATTAATGGCAAAGAGATATTAAAGGGGGTCAACCTAAGTGTGGACAAAGGCGAAGTTCATGCCATCATGGGACCTAACGGTGCCGGAAAATCCACTTTATCGGCTGTATTGACCGGTCATCCTTCCTACACTGTAACCCAAGGTGAAGTTTGGTTCAACGGCAAGAATCTGCTGGAAATGTCACCTGAGGTACGTGCACGTGAAGGTATTTTTCTGAGTTTTCAATATCCTGTTGAGATTCCAGGCGTAAGCATGGTCAACTTTATGCGTGCAGCTGTCAATGAACACCGCAAGCACAACAACCTGCCGGCATTATCTGCTTCTGACTTTCTGCGTATCATGCGCGAAAAGAAGGAGTTGGTGGAGATGGACAACAAGCTCACCAACCGTTCAGTAAACGAAGGCTTCTCTGGCGGAGAAAAGAAACGTAACGAAATATTCCAAATGGCCATGCTGGAACCCAAGCTTTCCATTTTGGACGAGACCGATTCCGGACTAGATATTGATGCCTTGCGCATTGTTGCCAACGGTGTGAACAAACTGAAAACCAGCGAGAATGCAAGTTTGGTCATTACGCACTACCAACGTCTGTTGGACTATATTGTGCCTGACTTTGTTCATGTGCTTTACAACGGACAAATAGTCAAAACCGGTCCTAAGGAATTGGCATTGGAATTGGAAGAAAAGGGTTATGATTGGATTAAGCAAGAATTAGTTTAGCGTATGAACGAGCAATCCTATATTGATTTATATAAAGAACACGCTGCTGACATAAATGCCCATGGTGCTTCTGCCTTGAACCAGCACCGTGAAGAGGCCTTTAAACGTTGGCAGGAAATGGGATTTCCCACCAAAAAGAACGACCATTACCGTCATTGCAACTTTGAACAGGAGTTGTCTATTGACTATGGTCTGAATCTCAAACAAATCAATCTGGCAAGCCAAACCCAACACTTGTTTCAATGTGATGTGCCTGGCATACAGTCCTATCTGCGTTATGTCATAAACGATACTTACGTCCAAACATCTGACGAGCAACTGCCCAATGGCATCATCCTTTGCAGCCTCCGTGAAGCATCTGTTTCCCACAAAGAGCTTGTGGAGCAACATTTGAACCAATTGGCTGCACGTCAAAACGACCCGTTTGCCACTTTCAACAGCGCATATGCACAAGACGGATTGTTTGTATATGTTCCTGACGGAGTACAAATGGACCGCCCCATACAGTTGGTTAATCTGATGAATGCTTCCATTGATTTCATGGGCAACAGCCGCAATCTGATTGTTATCGGCAAAAATACCAAATGTCATGTGCTGGTATGCGACCATGCCTCTGGCACTCCACATTATTTCAGCAACAGAGTGACGGAAGTGTTTATAGGGGAGAACAGCTCGTATGAACACTACAAATTGGAAAGCACCAGCAAACAGATGAGCAATGTAAGTTCACTGCTGATACACCAAAGTGCCAACTCTTCTTTCCTTGGAAATTTGATTACACTCCACAACGGAAAGACACGCAACAATGTACATATTGATTTGAATGGCAGCGGCTGTGATTGTGTTTTATGCGGAATGGTTATCGGTGACGGTCACCAGGTAGTTGATAACAGTACGGTCATTAACCACAATTACCCCAACTGCCACAGCAACGAGCTGTTCAAATACATATTGGGTGAATCATCATTAGGCATTTTCAACGGGCTACTGAAAGTACAACCAGGTGCACAAAAGACCGCAGCCTACCAAACCAACAGAAACTTGCTGCTGTCTGACAATGCCGACATCAAGACACGTCCCCAATTGGAGATTTATGCAGATGATGTGAAATGCTCCCATGGTGCCACCACCGGACAACTGGACGAAAGTGCCTTGTTCTATATGCGCCAACGTGGCATTTCCGAAGAAGAAGCACGTCTGTTGCTTATGTCTGCCTTTGTCAACGATGTAGTGGAAAACATTCGCATCGATGCATTAAAGGACAAAATACATCTGCTGGTTGACAAGCGTTTGCGTGGAGAGAAAGCCAAATGCCAAAGCTGTTCAGCCTGCAAATAAGAAACGACTAAATCATATACACAATGCGCAAGATACATTTTATAGCCATGGGCGGTGCTGCCATGCACAATTTGGCATTGGCCATGAATGAGAATCCTGACTACAAAGTAAGTGGTTCTGATGATGAGTTTTTCGAACCATCCAAATCAAGATTGGCAGCCAAAGGTTTGCTTCCTGATAAAACGGGCTGGGATCCATCACGAATCACTCCCGACATCTATGCTGTCATTGTAGGGATGCACGCCACAAACGACAACCCCGAACTAATCAAGGCCAAAGAACTGGGACTGAAAATCTATTCCTTTCCCGAATACCTTTATGAACGCACACGCTCAAAAACACGTGTAGTTGTAGGCGGCAGTCATGGCAAAACTACTACAACAGCCATGATTCTCTACGTACTCAAAAAAGTGGGTATCGAAGCAGATTATATGGTAGGAGCACAAATTGAAGGATTCGAGAATATGGTTCATCTGTCCAAAACCTCACGCATAGCTGTCTTTGAGGGAGACGAATATCTTGCCTCACCTATGGATCCACGTCCAAAGTTTCATCTGTACAAACCACACATAGCCATATTGACTGGTATTGCATGGGACCATATCAATGTATTCCCGACCTTTGAAAACTATGTGTCGCAATTTAAGCGTTTCACTGACTTGATTGAACCACAGGGACGTTTCATTTATTACGACCAAGACCCGGAATTGGCCAATATAGCGTCACATGTCCGCAAAGATATTGTAACGTTCCCTTATCATACACCAGAGCATAAAGTGGAAAACGGACAAACATTCATCAAACTGAGGAATGAATACATACCCCTTCAGATTTTCGGGGAACACAATCTGCAGAATCTGAATGCCGCACGCCTTGCCTGTCATGCATTGGGTATCACCGACACCCAGTTTTATCATGCCATTTCCGATTTTACCGGTGCTACCAACCGTTTGGAGAAAATCGGCAACACGGATACCGCTGTTGCTTACAAGGACTTTGCCCATTCACCTTCCAAACTGCGGGCAACCGTTCATGCTGTACGCAACCAATATCCTGATAAGCGAGTGGTTGCCTGCATGGAGTTGCATACATTCAGCAGTCTGACAGCCGATTTCCTGCCGCAATATGCCCATTGCATGGACGAAGCGGATGTAGCCATCGTTTATTACAATCCGGAAGTGATTGCCCACAAACGACTGAAAGAAATTCAGCCGGAAGATGTCAAGAAAGCATTTGCCAATGATAAAGTAAAAGTATTTACTGACACCCAACTATTGAAACAGGAGCTGGAATCGCTTTCCTACGACAACAGTGTACTGCTCATGATGAGTTCCGGCAATTTCTCCGGCATCAATGTAAAGGAATATGCGATGGAATTAATCACCAAACACTAAAGACATGGAACAGAAACAACATTTACTGGATCAGCGTTATATGCGCATGGCCCGTATATGGGCAGAAAACTCCTATTGCGAGCGTAGAAAAGTAGGTGCCCTGCTGGTAAAAAACAAAATGATTATTTCCGATGGATACAATGGAACTCCCTCCGGCTTTGAAAACCAATGCGAAGATGAGAACAATGTATCAAAGCCCTATGTGCTTCATGCAGAGGCCAATGCCATCACAAAGATAGCACGCTCACACAATAGTAGCGACGGTGCCACTTTATATGTTACCGCTTCCCCATGTATTGAATGTGCAAAACTAATCATACAGGCAGGCATCAAGCGTGTGGTATATGGTGAGAAATACAGAATTATGGATGGAGCAGAGCTTTTGGAACGTGCAGGCATAGAAGTTGTATATTTGGAAGAAGAAAAATAAATCGTAGATAGATTATGAAAAAATTCGTCATCCCCATATTGACCATTGTTGCCTTGGGCATTGGTCTATCCCTTGGAACCCTTCTTGCGAAACGCAGTAACAGTCTTGGCGTTAACACCATAGGAATGAAACAACCTGCAAGCGGCGACAGCAAAATAGACCAGTTCATGCATTTTATCGATGCCACCTATGTGGACACTTTGGATATGGACGAATTAAGCGAAGAGGTCATCATGACATTACTGAGCGAATTGGATCCCCATTCTTCCTACATTCCAGCCGAAGACCTGGAAGCGGTCAACAGTGAACTAGAAGGAAGTTTCAATGGCATTGGCGTACAATTCAACATTCAGGAAGATACTATCAATATTGTAGCTGTTATCAGTGGTGGACCTTCCGAGAGTGTAGGTCTGCTGGCTGGCGACCGCATTGTTGAAGTGGACGACTCTGTCTTTGTGGGCAAGGACATCAACAATGAAAAAGTGCTGAAACGGCTTAGAGGTCCAAAAGGCTCACAGGTCAAATTAGGCATCAAACGACGCAGCACAGACGAAATGTTGGAATACACAATTACCCGTGGAGAGATTCCTGTTAAAGTCGTTGATATCGCCTATATGGTAACTCCGGAAATTGGCCTAATACGCATCAGCAAATTTGGTGAAAACACCTATAAGGAATTCATCAGTGCCTTGGCCTCCTTGCGTGCACAAGGCGCTACCCGTTATATAGTTGATTTGCGGGAGAACTCTGGAGGCTATATGGACCAGGTCATCAATATGGCTAACGAATTTCTTGAAAATGGCGATATGATTGTATATGCTGAAGGAAAGTCCTATCCTCGCTATGAAGCCCATGCTAACGGGAAAGGCAGCTTCAAGGATGCTCCCATCGTCGTATTGCAGGATGAATTTTCCGCCTCGGCCAGCGAAATTTTTGCCGGTGCTATGCAAGACAATGACAGAGGCCTTATTATCGGACGCCGTTCATTCGGGAAAGGTCTCGTACAGCAACAGTTTCCATTCACCGACGGCTCAGCCATGCGTCTGACTGTAGCACGCTATTACACCCCATCAGGCCGTTGCATTCAAAAACCTTACGAGATGGGCAACGAAGAAGACTACCTGCTCGACATACTGCACCGTTACGAACGGGGTGAATTTGTCAACAAAGACAGTATCCACTTGACAGACAGTGTACCATATTACACCAAGAACAAGCGTATTGTGTATGGCGGTGGCGGAATCATGCCTGACATCTTTATTGGCCGCGACACCACTTACAACACCCCCTATTTTAATAAGGTGGTAAATTATGCCTATACCTATCAGTTTGCCTATGCCTATACTGACAAGCACCGCCAGGAATTAAACACCATCAAAACCTGGCCGGAAATGTCAGCCTACTTGGACAAACAGCCCTTATTGAAAGATTTCACGCAATTTGCTGCACAAAAGGGAGTAGAACCCAATTGGGCGGACATCAAAATATCAGAAAAAGCTCTGCTACGCCTTTTAAAGGCATACATCACCCGCAACATATTGGATGACGAGGGTTTCTACCCTCTGTTTTTCGAAGGAGACCCGATGATTGAGAGAGCCATTAAGGAACTGAAAACATTAGGTACCAACATAAGTAAATAGCTAACATGATTATCAAAGCCTACAATAATGAATTAAGGCCAAACGATATCAACAAAATCGTTGCATGCCTGGAAAAGGGAGGAATCATTATCTACCCAACTGATTCTGTGTATGCTTTTGGCTGTCATCCCAACCAACGTGATGCCATAGAACGAATATGCCGTTTACGTGAGAAAGACCTCAAACGTCCGTTATTGTCACTCGTCTGTTCAGACATAGCACAAGCCCGTGAATACACCTTGTTCAACGACCAGACATTCAAGCTGATGCACAGCTGTCTACCCGGCCCATATACTTTTATACTGGAAGGCAGCAACCACTTGCCCAAATCGTTTAAAGAGCGTAAAACAGTTGGCATCCGCATCCCCAACCATCGTGTGCCCAATCTTATAACACAGTCATTGGGCATGCCCATGATGACAGCCTCGCTGCGTGTGCCTGACACAGACGACATAGAATACATGACACATCCTGAGCTTATACATGAGCGATATGGTGGCGTTGAAATACTGATTGACGGAGGTATTGGTGGCACTATTCCAAGCACCATTATAGATTGCACAGGTGACGAGCCCGTCTTAGTCAGAAAAGGTCTGGGAGATATAGAGCTGTAAATGCCTACTTCAGTGCCTGATAAACCAGATTATGCAACAGGATCTTAGGATTCACACCTGTTGTATTAGGGTAAATGTTCGTATAGAACAATACTATCATGTCTTCCTGCGGGTCAATGACATAATCAGTGGAGAACATGCCTCCCCAGCGCATGGCTCCTTCTGAAAGTATGGTATTATGCAGATACTGCGGACGGAACACATCCCATGCCAATCCAAATCCGATATCACCCCTCATATCGCCCACCGCATTACGCTGCATCATTTCAAGGGTTTTGCGTCCAATAATACGTTGATGATTAAATGTACCGCCATTCAATATCATTTGGCAGAATTTTGCATAGTCTGCGATTGTACCGCACAATCCTGCACCGGTTGACATCAACATTTTCGCCCCTTTGTAAGGGAAAAACTGATAAATGGGATGCTCGGAAGGATAAAGCTTATGCGCCTCAGAGTCATAAGCATAAAGCGTTACCAAACGTTCCACTTTGTCTGACGGCAGATAAAAATAAGTATCGTTCATCTGGAGAGGTTCAAAAATCCGTTTCTGCAGAAAACGATCAATAGGCATACCAGAGAGAATTTCAATCAAGCGTCCCAAAACATCTATGTTCATGCTATAGGTAAACGCAGCACCCGGGTCATGCGCCAAAGGCAAAGTTGCCATTCTTTCGACCATCTGTGCCAAAGTAATACTATCCAAGGAATTCAAAGGAGGAACGCCCGCCTTTTCCGCAATATCCCAGAAAAAACCCTGATAAGACAAACCGGATGTGTGTGTAAGAAGATGTCGAATCGTAATATCACAATTAGCCGGACGTGTAGTATATGCGCCTGTTGCTGCATCATATGTCACCAACACTTGTGGATGGTCAAAAGCCGGTATGTATTTCTTTATGGGGTCATCCAACTGAAAACGTCCTTCCTCCCATAAAGTCATCAATGCAACAGCCGTAATGGCCTTTGTTTGTGATGCAATTCTGAAAATATCATCCTTTCTGCATGGTTCAGCCTTTTCCTTGTTGCGCCAGCCAAACGCTTTATGATAAACCACACGCCCGTCATGTGCAACAAAAACGACAGCATTCGGCAAATAATTATCCTCCACCAACGATTGATATACAGAATCTATCAGGTTCAAACGCTCCACATAGAAAGCATCAGTACAATCTGCCTCATATTGAAAGGACTGAGGCTTGTTATCCACCTTACTTTGTTGAGTGCAGGCAAGGAAAGTAAATACAAGCAAGAAGCTGGAAATACGTAAAATTCGGTGCATCTTAGGAGAAAGTAAAAAAGGCTGCCGGATTTTTTGCCGACAGCCTTATTATGGAATTAAAAAAATATTATTGCAAACGGAAAGTAACCGGCAAAGTATAGTTCACACGAACAGCTTTACCACGTTGTTTACCAGGAGTCCATTTAGGCATCGTATTTATCACACGAATAGCTTCCTTGTCAAGGCTGTCATCGCCAGAACTACGTACAACACGTACATCCACCACAGATCCATCACGATTGACCGTAAACTGACAGATTACACGACCTTGTATACCATTTTCCTGAGCGATAACCGGATAACGGATATTCTGACTCAAGTACTTGAAGAGTTCTTGTGCACCACCTGGAAACTCCGGCATCTGTTCAACAACCATAAATACAGTATGATCCTCTTCTTCTTCCGGTTCTGGCGCAACAACAGGAGGAGCGATTACAATTTCCTGCGTCTGGTCGTCTTCCGTATTAATCTCGATTGTCTGCGTTTCTGTTTTATCGTCAACAATATCAAGAATAATTTCCTCTGTTTTTTGTACAGGAGGTGGTGGCGGCGGGGGTGTCTGCTGTTCCTGTTGAGTTTGAATAATCTCAATTTCCTCTTCAACTAAAAACTCTTCGTCTGCCACTTCATACTTCGTCACTTCGGTTTTTGTCCATTCCAACGCGATGAAGCTAATTCCCAGAGCAAAAACCAGCCCAAGCAACAAGAAAGTCAATTTCTTGTCTTCTAGATTAGCGTTTTTCGATTTCTTTAAGTCCATCGTATTTATGATTGTGATATTAGTAATTACTTTTGGGGGCAAATATACGTTTTTTTTCGCACATAAAGCAACACATGCGTCAAAAAAAAAGCGGTTTGTTTTTTTTAAGAATCAAAAACTCATAGTCCAGCTGTAAACAGAAGAAAAAACATTAACAATAAAATGTTCCAGAAAGCGTTTTCATAAAAGACAGGACACCATAAAATAAATGCAAGAAAATCAAGAACAACTATCTAGTGTAAGGCTATGTTCCGTTCCATCAGACAACAAATTAAAAACTTTCGCTATTCCAACATAGAAAAAAATAATGTACCTTTGAGCCCGCTTAAAGGCTGAAATTCTACTAGAGTTCATGCACAAACTATTCATCACCATATTAACAACCCTTTGTGTTTTGTCCGTCCACGCCCAAAGCGGGCAAGGAGTATTCGGTTTTCTGGACCTACCCGTATCGGCCCATATGACAGCATACGGCGGCACAAACGTTGCCATACAGGAAGCAGATGTCAGCTATGGTTTGGTTAATCCTGCCCTTTTAAATGCAGAAACACACAACATGGTTAGTCTGAATTTTGCCGATTACATCTCAGATATCATTTTCGGTTCGGTTGCCTACGGATACAATTATAAAGATAACTATTTTGCCGCTGGTTTTCATTTTCTGGATTATGGGAAATTTGAAGGTATGAGCGAAACCGGACTTTCCACAGGCGAATTTGGCGCACAGGATTTTTCACTCAATCTGATGTATGGCCGCAAACTAAATGAGCTGTTCAATGTAGGTGGAACACTCAAAATGATTTATTCGTCTTATGAACGGTATTCCAGTGTAGGCATGGCCGCTGATATCGGGGCCTATTTCAACACATTGAACAAGTTGTTTTCCATGGGGCTGGTAGTGAAAAACATTGGTGGACAACTCAAACCGTTTTATCCAGGTGACAAGCTTGAGATGGCTCCCGTAGAAGTGCAACTGGGAATGGCTGTAAAATTTGCCCATGCCCCTATCCGGCTATCCTTGAATCTGCACAACCTACAACGCTGGAATCTAGGATACCAACTTACGAACCAACCCAGCAACAGCCTGACGGGCGAAACCACCGTGCAAACCATCAATTTCTTCGATATGGCCTTGCGACATGCCATCTTTGCAATTGACATACTCCCACACAAAAACGTATATCTGACAGTTGCCTATAATCACAGACAAATGGCAGAAATGAAGGCAGCCGGTTTCAAGTCCATCAGTGGTCTATCATTTGGCGGAGGGGTAAAGATATACCAATTCCGAGTGGAATTCGGCATGGCACAATACCAACGCGGCAATTTTGCCTATCATTTCTCACTATCAACAGCAATAGACGATTTCAAGAAAAAAGACTTATGACAAGCTCATACAAACCCATTATAGTAGCCATTGACGGTTATTCTTCTTGCGGGAAAAGCACCATTGCTAAAAGTCTGGCAAAATTTGCAGGTTATACCTATGTAGATACAGGTGCCATGTACCGTGCGACAGCCCTTTATGCCATTCGTAATGGATGGCTTCATCAAGACGGAATAAACAGCCAGGCCCTACAAGAGCACATTCACGAAATAAATATCTGTTTTCAGCCATGCCCTGAAGGACAAGGGCAAAACACCTATCTGAACGGTGAAAATGTGGAACAGGAAATACGTACATTAGAAGTGGCCAACGGTGCCAGTAAAGTCAGCTCCTTGGGATTTGTACGGCAAGAAATGGTAAGACAGCAACAACAAATGGGTGAAAAAAAAGGAATCGTAATGGATGGTAGAGACATCGGTACTGTTGTGTTTCCGCAGGCAGAGTTAAAACTGTTTTTAACCGCATCAGCAGAAGTGCGCGCGCGCAGGCGATATCTGGAATTGCAGGCCAAAGGAGAAGATTGTAATTTCAACGATGTACTCTCGAATGTCATGGAAAGAGACTATAGAGACACCCACCGAACAGAAAGTCCCTTGCGAAAGGCTGACGACGCGATAGAAATAGACAACTCTAACCTGACTCCTGAGAAGCAGGATGAGATTGTAAAACAACTCTTTCTGCAAAAGGTGCTATAATCCTAAAAGATATGTCTCATACAACTAAAATAGACAAAGGTTCCGGATTTTGTTTTGGAGTGGTAAATGCCATCAAGAAAGCCGAAGAAGAGTTAGCCAAGGGCGAAACGCTTTATTGTCTGGGCGACATAGTTCACAATGGCCGTGAAGTTGAGCGGTTAAGCGCTCTGGGCCTTATCACTATTGACCACGAAACTTTCAAACAGCTGCATAACGTTAAAGTACTGCTGCGCGCCCATGGAGAGCCACCCTCTACTTATAAGATAGCCCAAGAGAACAATATAACAATCATAGACGCTTCCTGCCCGGTTGTGCTGAAACTCCAATCGAAAATCAAAAAAAAATATCAGGAAACGAACCTTAACGAACATCAGATTGTTATTTACGGGAAAAAGGGACATGCTGAAGTAATCGGTCTGGAAGGACAGACCGACAACCATGCATTAATAGTGGAATGTGAAGAAGATTTGGAAAATATTGATTTCAGCAAAGACATAAGCTTGTTTTCACAAACGACAAAACCTCTTGACGGATTCAACCAACTGGTGGAACAAATCAAGAAAAGGTTTAAGGGCAAGCATTTTGACTATTTCGACACCATTTGCCGCCAGGTAGCCAATCGGATACCCAATATAACCAAATTTGCCCAAGAAAACGATGTTCTGTTTTTTGTTGGAGGCAAAAAGAGCTCAAACGGCAAGATTCTGTTTGAACATTGCAAGAAGGCCAATCTCAACACCTATTTTATTTCCTCTTTGGAAGAAATAACCGATAAACACATACAAATGTGCAAAGACAAAAGGATTGGAATATGCGGTGCCACCTCCACACCACTATGGCTCATGGAAAAAGTCCAGGAAAAATTAGAGGAAGAACTTAGTAAACAGGAAACAAATCAACCATAAAAAGATTGTAACAACTATGGAATACAAATTAAAATGTATCGGAGTCTTAACATCAGGAGGTGACGCTCCTGGAATGAATGCTGCCATCAGAGCGGTAACCCGTACGGCTATTTTCAACGGAATCCGTGTAAAAGCCATTTACAGAGGCTACAAAGGACTCATTACCGGTGAAATAAAGGAATTTCAGACACAAGATGTAAGTAATATTATACAACATGGCGGTACTATTATAAAAACTGCAAGATGCATGGAATTTATGACGCCTGAAGGTCGTCGTACTGCTTATGACACCATGCAACGAGAGGAAATAGACGCTTTGGTAGTAATCGGTGGTGACGGAACATTTACCGGAGCACGCATCTTTGCTCAGGAATTTAACGTTCCTATTGTAGGAATTCCCGGCACTATTGATAATGACCTTTGGGGAACAGATGCTACTATCGGTTATGACACCGCACTAAATACAATTGTGGAAGCAGTTGACAAAATACGCGACACGGCATCCTCACACGAACGTTTGTTCTTTGTAGAAGTAATGGGCAGAGACGCAGGTTTCCTGGCACTCAACAGCGCTATAGCAGCCGGAGCAGAAGCGGCCATCATTCCTGAAAGGAAAACGCAGGAAGACCAATTGGAAGCACTTATCCATAACGGTTTCCGCAAATCAAAAAACAGCAGTATCGTTATTGTTGCCGAGAGCAAAGAAACTGGAGGTGCCCAGGCATTGGCCGACCGAATGAAAGTGGAACACCCCGAATATGACGCACGTGTAACAATATTAGGACATATCCAACGTGGTGGTTCACCTACAGCCGTTGACCGCATCCTGGCAAGCCGAATGGGTGTTGCCGCCATAGATGCCCTATTAGATGAGCAAAGAAATATCATGATTGGAATAGACGACGATGAAATTGTCCATGTCCCATTTACCAAGGCTATTAAAGATGACAAACAAGTAAATCTGGATAAAATCGGTGTATTACAGATTTTGTCCATATAAAAGTTATCCATAAAGGGATATTATGTTACCGCTTTTTGCCTAAACACTTCTATAGGCAGAAAGCGGCTTTTTATTAATTACCTCTAATTACCTCAACACCCGGCCAAACTGGTCATCCCCACAATCAAAAGGCCTTGTTATACTATTCAAATTCACTACCTTTGCAAATAATACATCTTCAAACATGTTATGAGAAAAATCACCTTTTTGCTGTTGATATATATCCTATTGCACATAACGCAGGTTCTACATGCGAATGGAATGCCTTTATGTCCCCCTTATCTGCAAGGCTGTGCAAATGACATTTTTTTGCCCGTTGTCCACAACTATCTGCCTCAACAGTACAAAGGTGCCAACCAAAACTGGAGTATAACCCAATCAGATGAAGGTATTATATATATTGCCAATAATGACGGTTTATTAAGCTTCGACGGCATCGATTGGAATATTACCTATATGCCCGATCACCGCATCATACGCTCCGTGAAGGCTATCGGAAATCGAATCTATATTGGCTCCTATGAAGAATTCGGCTATTTTGAAAAAGACCTATACGGACACCTTCGCTACACATCCTTGATACCATTGCTTAAAAACCATACTTTAAACAATGACGAAATATGGACTATTGAACAACTAGACAGCATCATATATTTTCATTCTTTCAATGCTCTTTTCCGCTATGACGGAAAATCTTCCATAAGCACATACTGTCCGCAGGAGATGATTACCTCATTCGGCAAAATAGGAAATTGCCTATATGGAAATTACCTTCACAGCGGCCTTGTATATCTAGACAACAACAGCTTAAAGCCAATAAGACAACAATCGTCTTTTAGAGATATAACCGCCTTATTACCTTTTCATTCCGACACACTCTATATTACATACAATAATGGTCTATACCTCAGGAACAGCTGTAAGCAATATGAGGAGGCTATCAGCAAAATCAACAAGACACTCAAAAACAAGGAAATTAACCGTGCCATTCTCACATCAGATTCTCTGTATATTTTAGGAACCGTATCTGACGGAATCTTACTACTAAACCATGATCTCCAACTATTATGCGAAATCAAAGAAGGCATATTGCCCAACAATACCGTCCTGGGGATCTATTCTGACCAGAATAATAACACATGGTTTGCACTTGACAAAGGGATTTCCGTTTTTCACTATAACCCACATTTTAGGAAAACAGCCCCTTTCAAGCCTAATGTTGGAACCATATACTCAGCGTATATGGACAAAAGCCATCTCATGTTAGCCACCAATCAAGGTCTATATAGCGGACAATTAGGGACAGAGCAATTAGACATGAAAAAAGAAATTGCAGGACAAACTTGGGGATTCTGGGAATATGACAACACTGTTTTTTGCTCGGCCAAGAGTACGTATCTTCTAACTACCAACGGACTTCAAGAAATATACAAGAATCAAGGCGGCGACGGTGTATGTATGGCTCATGGGTATATACACAACCAGGAAGTACTGCTACAAGGTTCCTATTCCACATTAAATATCTTCAGAAAAAACGACAAAGGGAATTGGACATTCAGCCATACGGTTGACAATTTTTATAATCCGATACGACATATAGCCATAGACTACAAGGGCAGAATATGGTGTTCACACTTCAGAAAGGGCTTATATTGCGTCAAGCTCAAAGATGACTTGAAAACAATGGAGAGTTGCACTTTCTTTCCCTCCCCCAATTCACAATCAGTATATTTTTCCGCATATGAATTTGAAAAGCAAATTATATTTCTAGATCAGCAAAGCATATACCTCTACAACGAAGATGACAGGCAAATGGAACCTTTTGACCGTTTAAACAAAGTATTGGGCATATTCAGCAAAGCTTACAGGGTGGTGCATAACGGCAAGGGACATTATTGGTTCATAACGCCGACACATGCAGTCCTACTATCCGCCCACAATGAGGAATTTCAATTGCTGGATGTAGTGGATTACAGTACGTTCTCTGAAAACCACATCAACAACGAGTTGAATATAACCCCATTGTCAGATGACACTTGTCTATTTTGCTTTGAAAATTCATTAGGCCTCTATATCTATCACCCGGAGAAATACATCAAAAATGAGAACATCACCCTTAAATGTGACACGTGGAGCGCATATACCGACAATAAATACGACACCTTGCCTTTATTAGTGAATCAACAGAACCAAATACCCTACTCATACAAAGAACTAGAAATTCATTTCTCATATCCGATTTTTCACTTTAACAATGATATCCAATACCGTTATTCATTGAACAACGAAAAATGGCAAAACATCGGGCACCATCAAACCATAGAAATTCATCATCCCTCTATCGGCAATCATCAAATCACCATACAAGCCGTTAGCATAACGGGAGACGCCATAGCGGAATTACAACTGCATTTCACCGTTAAAGCTCCATTTTTTCTGAATACATGGGCCATCCTCATATATATCATCGCATTTCTATGCCTTATTACATTACTTATAATCAGCGTCTGGCATATTATGGAGAGGAAAAGGAAAAAAATAGAACAGGAAAGGGAAAAAGAACAGAAAGACAAGCAAATGGAGCAAGACCGGATTATTTACAAACTCAAAGCAGACCATCTGGAAAACGAGCTCAAATACAAAAGCAAGGAATTAGCTTCTTCAACCATTTCCATCATTCGTAAAAACGAGATATTGACCCAAATAAAGGAAGAAATAACCAGTCAGAAAGAAGCTTTGGGTACACATTATCCGAGCAAATATTACAACAAACTCATCAAACTGATAGATGAAAACATATCCAGCGAAGATGACTGGAACATTTTCCAAAGTAATTTTGACCGTATACATGAGAATTTCTTCCGCAATCTGAAAGAGCGTTACCCTGACCTGTCATCTGCCGACTTACGTTTATGCGCATGGTTGCGACTCAACCTTACCACTAAAGAAATTGCAAATCTTGCTAATATTTCCGTCAAAGGTGTAGAGGTTGCCAGATACAGATTAAGAAAAAAACTTGATTTGCCGAAAGAAAAGAACTTGAACGAGTTTATGATTGAGTTCAAATAAGCCACTAAGACACACATAGCAAAAAGGTATATAGAAAAAGTTTTTTCAAATCAATTAACCATATAAACAATTAATTACAAGAAGATTAATCAGATAATATCATCACAAGTAGTGGTATTGTAGTGTACCCTTTTTATCCTGTAGTAGTTTTGAATAGGTAGAAAAATTTGTATCGGCTCATATTATCTATAGTTTTGCAGCGTCAATTTTCATCGAACTAAGTAAAAGAATCATTTTTTATTCAAAAAACATTTTTTATTTATCATGAAAAAACACTGTTTACTACTACTGCTGTTTTTGTTCACAGCCAGTGCTTTTGCACAAAAAACAATCACCGTAACAGGTATCGTAAAAGAAAAGGCCACCGGCATGGAGTTAATTGGTGTAACCATCCAAGCTGAAGGTAGTACCTCTGGAACCATCACTGATTTTGATGGCAAATATTCCATCGATGTAGCAGAAGGAACAACACTCGTGTTCTCCTATGTTGGATTTGTTACAGAGAAACGCACTGTAACAGCAAACAACCCTATTGTCAATGTAGAATTGGACACAGAAGAAACTGCACTGAATGAAATTGTAGTTGTCGGTTATGGTACACAACGCAAACGTGATGTTACCGGTTCAATCGTTTCAGTCAGTGGCGAAGACTTGAAAGCATCGCCTGACTATAACCCAGTTAAAGCTTTACAAGGAAAAGTGCCGGGTCTGTTGGTTACCAATAGTGGTACTGCAGGTGGAAGCCCAACCATCCGTTTGCGTGGTGTTGCAACTGTAAATGCCAGTACCAATCCACTTTATGTGGTTGATGGATTATTTGTGGATAACATTGATTTTGTCAATCCAAACGACATTGAATCTATCGAAGTATTGAAAGACCCTTCCTCACTGGCCATCTTTGGTGTTCAGGGCGCAAACGGTGTCATCATCATTACCACCAAACGTGCTGATGAAGGTAAATTGTCTATTAGTTACGATGGTTATGGAGGAGCACAAATGGTACACAACAGAGACCGTTTGCAATTGACCAATGCCGACCAGTTTACTGAACTTTACAATGAACAGTTAAAAAACATGGATCCCAATGCTGCAGAATGGACGGGTGATCTACTCGGAACAGGTACGGATTGGCAATCTTATATTCTGCGCCCAGCAGCCATTACCAACCATGGCATTTCTATTACCTCTGCCACTGACAAATCAAACAATGTATTATCATTTGGCTACTTCCTGCAAGACGGTGTTGTGAAATACAACTCCTATTCCCGCTACAACCTTCGTTACGCTGGAGATTACAAATTCGGCAAGAATTTCAAAATTGGCGGTAACGTAAACTTATCCCGTTGGGATTCTGACGGTGCAACAGCGAGCGTTCAGACCGCCGCACAAGCATTGCCAACTTATTCTCCATACAGTCCGGCAGAACAGCATGATCCAGATAATATCGGTTCATATTATAATCCTGCGCCAAGTATCCAAAAAGACGTGAACAACCCAGTTGCAGCCATGGAAATGTACAAAGGTACTTCTGAAAGTTATGGTTATCGTGGTGTAGGCAACTTGTATGCAGAAGTTCGTTTCTTGCAAGATTTCACTTTACGTGCTACAGGTTATGCCGATATTGGCGTAAGTCTTGGAAGTGCATTCACTCCTGCCTACGACCTGAACACAGAAACATCAAACGTATCTCAAAAAAGTGAGAAAACCAGCTTTAGCCGCAATGCTGCAGAATACAAGAAACTGCAAGCCGATATCGTCTTGAACTATAATAAGGAAATCAACAAACACCGCATTTCTGCCATGTTGGGTTACACTGCCCGTTTTATGGAAAATCAAGGTTTTAATGCCGCTGTCGATTCATTGGTAAGCGGTGACATGTGGGTAGTTCCTGAAGATTTCTGGATGCTGAACGTAGGACACAATCTTAACCGTCAATGCGGTGACTGGTATGAAGCCGAATCATTCATTTCTGCTATGGCACGTATCAATTATGCATACGCCAACCGCTATTTATTAGCTGCTACTTTCCGTGCTGACGCATCCTCCAAATTCTCTCCTAAACACAGATGGGGTTTCTTCCCTTCAGTAGGTTTAGGCTGGGTAATCAGTGAAGAAGGATTTATGGAAGATGTTCGTGATGATATCAACTTCTTGAAACTGAAAGCGTCATGGGGTCAATTGGGTAATGACAAGATTGGTAACTACCTGTATTTCCCAACCATCAATCCAAAAGGACAGCAGGTAGTCGTTGACGGAGTTACGTACTATATTCCAACCGTAAACAATGAAGTGGATGAGAATATTCACTGGGAAGTTGTAAGCGGTTTCGATGTTGGCGTAGAAAGTCACTTCTTCCAAGACCGTTTGACTGCAGAACTCGGCTACTATACCAAGACCACTTCTGACTTGTTGGCATATGTTGCCCCATCCGTATCTATCGGTGCAGGCTATGCCATTACCAATGCCGGTTCTATCCGCAACCAAGGTTTTGAATACATGATTGGCTGGCATGACCAAGTTGGAGACTTCTCTTATGGCATCAGCATCAATGGTGCAACGCTCCATAATGAAGTACTTTCATTAGGTAACAACAATGCTGACATTATATCTGGACTTTACCACCGTACTTCAGTAGGGCATCCTGTCGGATCAATTTTTGGATACGTTCAAGACGAGAAAAACGGTATCTTCCAAAACCAACAAGAAATTGATGATTACTATCCTGCTTCATGGACATCCAAACCAGGTGATATCCGTTACAAAGACCTAAATAACGACGGCAAAATTACTGATGCAGACCGTGATTATATTGGAACTACCATACCAACTTTCACTTATGGCATGAGTTTCAATTTCGGTTATAAAGGTTTTGATTTGGCCCTTGATTTCAATGGTGTTACCGGCAATAGCATTGTCAACACCAAGAAGTTGCCAACCTATGCCCAATTCAACTACTACATGTACACCTATAAAAACAGATGGCGTGGCGAAGGAACATCCAACAAAGAACCTATTTTGGACACATCACGCGGTCATAACTTTTTGCCGTCTACTAACTTATTGGAAAGCGGCGCTTACTTCCGCCTACGTGCAGTTCAATTGGGATACAACTTGCCACAATCAGCATTAAAGAAAATGAAATGCCAAAAATTCCGCATATTTGTCAATGCACAAAACCCACTAACCTTCAAGAGCAGCACAGGATATACTCCTGAAGTAGGCGGCGGTATTTTGGATGGTGGTATAGATAATGGAGGAACATATCCTATTCCTTCTGTTTATACAGGCGGTATTTCCGTATCCTTCTAATATGAATGTTGAATCCATTAAAACAACGATTTATTATGAAAACAAATCATATATATTTAACCATCATTCTTGGCCTTATTACGATTTTGGCCACTTCATGTGAAGACTTTTTGAATCAATATCCCAAAGGTGTATATCATCACGGGAATTACAATGACACCACCAACTCTACCATATTGGCTGAGGCAAAACTCAACGAAGCCTATTCCAACTTGCGTGACTACCAATATGGCTGGACTGGATTAGCTATGGGCAACTATACCACCAATGATGTCAACAAAGGAAGTACCCCATCTGATGGAGGCACTATTTCTGAGTTTGATAAATTAAGTTATACAGCAGGCAACGAACATATAGGCAATTATTATTCTGTATGTTATACTGGTATTACCAAATCAAACGAGGCGCTCACACTAGCCTATGCATTGAACGACACAGTAAAAAACAAGCAACAAATGCAAGCTGAGGCACTTTTCGTAAGAGCATTGCTCTATTTCCGGCTTACCCGTGCTTATGGTGGAGTGCCATACGTTAATAAAGTTATGGCTAAAGATGAAGAAACGCCACAACGCTCCACACAAGCCCAAATGTGGTCATACATCGAACAGGATTTGGTTGATGCCATACCATTTTTACCAACACGTGCCGCCCGTCTTGCCGATGGTACATCAGGCCGAGGAACCCAAAATGCTGCTAAAGCTCTGCTTGCCAAGGTCTATCTATACCAACAACGTTGGGCTGATGTAATTAGCATGACAAGCCAAATTATTGCTTCTGGCGATAATGATCTCACTACACCATACGGCGAGATATTCTACGAAAAAAATGAATTTGGACCAGAATCTGTATTTGAAGTGTTCTGTGAAGAGCGTCCAGAAGAGCAAATCTTTTTAGGTTCACAGTATTCACAAATTCAAGGTATACGTGGTAAACCAAACTTGGGATGGGGTTTCAATTCACCAGAAGAAACTCTTATCAATGCCTTTGAAGAAGGCGACCCTCGTCTGGAAGCAACCGTTATAAAGAATGGAGATGTTTTAGAGGGAGTC
Organism: Candidatus Gallipaludibacter merdavium; assembly: GCA_017694875.1. GTDB lineage: Bacteria > Bacteroidota > Bacteroidia > Bacteroidales > Paludibacteraceae > Gallipaludibacter > Gallipaludibacter merdavium. The sequence goes on along the minus strand of JADIMG010000011.1, from coordinate 9,830 downwards.
ACTGTAAAAGCAGACCCAGCTGGTAAGCCATATTTCAACAAGAAGGCCTATGTGCCTAAGAGTGAAAGAGGTGTTTACGGACGTGACGATGAAGGTCAAGGACAGTGGATGAACATCCGTGTTATGCGTTATGCAGAAGTTATATTGATGCATGCAGAAGCAGCATGTGAAATGGGTGGTGACGAAAACATGGCTGATGCAAGAGCCAAATTGGAAATGGTACGTAAACGTGCACGTGGAGGAAAGGATGTTTTACCGGAAATAACCACTAACAACCAAGCAGAATTGCGCAAAGCCATCCGTCATGAACGCCGTATTGAACTGGCTATGGAAGGAGAATATTTCTTCGATTTGGTGCGCTGGGGTATAGCCAAAGATGAAATTGACAATTTTGTTGTAGGAAAGCATGAAGTATTCCCTATTCCACAAACAGAAATTGACAAAGCCCAACTTGAACAAAATCCAGGTTACTAATTCTATAACAGATTATATATATGAAAAAATTCATTTGGTTATTGATTATTCCATTCCTTACTTGCTGCACTGGCTGTGAGAAAAATGATGATAATACCATTGTAGTGAATAAAAGCGACGAAACGTTTGCACCTTCAAACGTGCGCCCAGTTTTGGAAAAACAACAAAAAGCCGCCTTTACCTACTTCTATGATTTTGCAGAAGAAAACAGTGGTTTGGCATACGAAGGCTATAATCACGGCAGCAAGGCTGTAACCATAGGAGGCAGCGGATTCGGTATTATGTCATTGATTGTAGGTGCTGAACGTGGCTGGATTACCCGTGAACAAGCCATAGAACGCACTGTGAAGGCTGTACGTTGGTTAGGAAAAGCCGACCGCTACAAAGGCATTTGGTCACACTGGCATTCTCCAGATGGGAAAGCCTTTCCTTTCGGAAACCAAGTGGAAGCCGGTGATGCAGTGGAAACATCCTTCTTGATAACAGGACTTATTGCAGCACAGGAATACTTTAATGGCGGCACTGAATTGGAAAAAGAAATTTCTGACTCTGTCACCTCGTTTGTCAACACCATCGACTGGAATCATTACACCAATGGCGAAAACCACCTCTATTGGATTTGGCATACGCCAAACAACACATATGAATTGCCGGTAAAAGGATGGAATGAAGGTTTGATTACCTATCTGTTGGCTCTCGGAGCCCCGGAAGGTCACAGAATATCAAAAGAAGCCTATACTGCAGGCTGGCAATCAAATGGTGGGTTCTGCAATAACAACCGTGAAAACTATGGCTATAAATTGCCATTAGGTCAAGAAAATGGTGGTCCATTGTTTTTTGCACACTATTCGTTCGTAGGATTAAACCCTATGCGTATGAAAGACAACTATGCCTTTTATTGGCAAAACAATGTAGCACATGCCATGATTAACCGCCACTATTGTGTGTATGAAGCCCCCAGCAATTATCAATACAGCGCTAATATGTGGGGACTAACGGCCTGCAATGGCATTGGCTCAAAAGGCTATAGTGCCCGTTGCCCGGGTAATGACGACGGCATCATTGCTCCTACTGCAGCTCTGGCTTCCTATCCGTATGTTCCATTCTATGCTACCCAAGTATTGATGAGCATGGACCAGATAGATGCACTTCAAGGTAAATATGGTATCGGTGACTCATATGAGCCTGCCATTGGTCAGGCCAACAACAACCACCTTGCCATTGACCAAGGCCCTATTGTAGTAATGATTGAAAACTACCGCTCTGGATTAATCTGGGATTTGGTGATGAGAAGCGAATACATCCAAAACTGCTTGAAAATGGCAGGTATCGAGCTTGACCCCGTTTTGGAAGAAGGCTTTGCATATACCACCATCAATACGGAAACCAAGCAGTATGACATGATGATGCACCCAGACAGAGAGCAATACGAATTGGATTTCTATGCTGCAGAAGCTGGCAATGCCACTTTGAGCATTTCATCAGACAACAAAGAAGTGTTCACGACAAACTTTGAATGCCAACAAGGCCATAACCGCTTTGATTTCAAGAGCAATGATTTGTTGAAAGGCAAAAAATACACTTTAACAGTGAATAAAAACGATAAAACATACGAATTACCCGTGCATCTGCATTAATGCACGATTTACTATAAAAACCATTTAATATCAACACTTAATTTAATTGAATCATGAAAAAAACTATTTTGTCATTGGCCTTGCTGACAGCAGGACTTACACTGTCAGCACAAGAGTCTGCATTACCGACATTTGTTCTGGAAAATTTTGAAAGAGGCGAAGTAACTTTTACTGAAACGGTAAATGTTAACCCACCAACAGAAATGGAAGCTACTATTGTTGAAAACCCTTCCAAAATAGGAGAGAATCAAAGCGATAAGGTATGGAAATGGGAGAGAAAAGAAGCTACAAATAATTGGGCTGGATTTTACGCTACTCTAAAGAATGAGATACCTAGCGGCTATCATCGTATTGAAGTAAAATACTATCGCACAGACGCGAACTCACAATTACGTATTCTTTGTCAAAGAGCACCTGGTGACCAAAAAGAATTTTTGCCTGTAAATGCACCAAGTAAAGTCAATGAATGGGAAACACTGATGTTTGACCTTAAAGCAAATTATGTAACAAATATTACAGTATTCGGATTCCAACCAGATTTCTCTACTACACTCGCTGTGGGAACTGTTGCTTATGTGGATGACATTACTTTCGTATATGACGAAACTATCGAACCAGAACCTGTCCCTGAAACATTAGTACTTTTCGACAATAGCGATGAAGAGGGTTATTATGATCCAAGCTGGTCTGGAAAAGCTACAACGCCAAGTACTTTATTACTTGCAGGAGGCGGCTCTGACAAATTCCCTGTTGTAACCAGCCCTGCAAAAGAAGGCAATGCACTGAAACTTCAATGGAAATCTGCTGAAAGCGGAGATTGGAGCATTATGGTTGCTGCTAAAGGATGGACACACTTTGACTTGACAGAAATGAGTGCTATAAAATTCTATGTATATGCAGAAGAGGGACTCTCTAAAGCCGCACTGCCTAATATCCATTTGGAAGCACATTCCGGTAATCCTAATGCTACAGGAAAAGTAAGCTTAACCAATTATGTAGCTAACGACCTCGCTGCTGCGACATGGACAGAAGTGATTGTACCATTGGCCGACATATGGGCTACTTCAGCCGAATTTACAACAAAGAATGATGTTAAAGGCATTTTCTTCTCTCAGAATGCTACAGACAATGTAGAACATACACTCTATATTGACGATATCACTTTTGAAAAGAACAACGACACAGCAATTGGTTTCGTAAAAGCTGACAACAAAAACGTAAATTACTACAACGGATTATTGAACGTCAGTGACTACGAAGGAATGGTTGAAGTATATGACATCACCGGCCACAAAGTATTTGCGGCAGAAATGACCAATGGTGCAGTTGCTTGCCAATTGCAACAAGGTGTATATGTAGTTCGCTATGCACAAGGTGCCAGCAAGCTGATTGTACGCTAATCAACAAAACAAAAGGATATGGCAAAATGTCCATACCCTTTTTGCATAACCATATAAAAAGAAAACAAGAATCATGAAAATTCAAATCAAAACCATTTTTTCATCGATTGCCCTTTCTGCTCTCCTTGTCGGATGTAATTCCAAACCGACATCGGAGATGGATGCATTCATCGACGACCTGATGGGGAAGATGACTTTAGAAGAAAAAATCGGCCAATTAAACCTGCCTGTTACGGGTGAGATTGTAACTGGACAAGCCAAAAGCAGCGATGTAGCCCAACAAATCAGCGAAGGCAAAGTAGGTGGTTTGTTTAACCTGAAAGGTGCTGACCGCATCCGTGAGATGCAGGAGTTAGCCGTAAACAACAGCCGTTTGGGTATTCCATTGCTGTTTGGTATGGACGTTATCCACGGATATGAAACCGTATTCCCTATTCCATTGGCACTTTCATGCAGCTGGAATATGGAAACCATTGAAAAGACCGCACGTATGGCAGCCATTGAAGCCAGTGAGGGCGGTATCTGCTGGACTTTCAGTCCAATGGTTGACATATCACGTGACCCACGCTGGGGACGTGTGGCAGAAGGCAGCGGTGAAGACCCCTATCTGGGTGGTGAAATTGCCAGAGCCATGGTGCGCGGTTATCAAGGTGACCTTACACGTAACGATGAAATATTGGCCTGCGTTAAACACTTTGCTCTTTATGGTGCATCGGAAGCCGGTCGTGACTACAATACGGTGGACATGAGCCGCATACGCATGTACAACGAATATTTTGAGCCTTACAAAGCTGCAGTTGAAGAAGGTGCGGGAAGCGTAATGGCCTCTTTCAATGAGATTGACGGCATACCTGCTACTGGCAACAAATGGCTGCTCACGGAAGTATTGCGCAACCAATGGGGTTTCGATGGATTTGTCGTAACAGACTATACCGGCATCTATGAAATGATAGCCCACGGTATGGGTGACATGGCTGAAGTATCCAAGCTTGCTCTTGAAGCAGGCGTTGATATGGATATGGTGAGCGACGGATTTGTTGGTACTTTAGCCCAATCAGTAGCCGAAGGAAAAGTAAGTGAAGCTACCATTGACCAGGCATGCCGCCGCATGTTGGAAGCCAAATACAAATTAGGTTTGTTTGAAAACCCATACAAATATTGCGAAGAACGCAAAGAAGCTCCTGCCTATTCCTTGCAGGAACGCAAAGACTTTGCCCGCAAAGCTGCTACTGAAAGCTTTGTTTTGCTGAAAAACGAAGGCAACCTACTTCCTTTGAAGAAACAAGGTTCTGTAGCCGTTATCGGCCCACTCGGCAATACGAAAGCAAACATGCCGGGAACATGGAGTGTGGCTACCATTATGGACAGCGCTGTAACTGTTGTGGAAGGACTGCAAAGAGTACTTGGCGACCAAGTAACTGTACGTTATGCCAAAGGTAGCAACCTGATGAGCGATGCCGCCTATGAACAACGCGCCACCATGTTCGGCCGTGAACTGGGTCGTGATAACAGAAGCGACGAGGCATTATTGAACGAAGCATTGCAAGTAGCACGCCAATCTGACGTGATTATCGCCACATTGGGAGAAGCTTCTGAGATGTCAGGCGAATGCAGCTCACGTACAGAATTGAACATTCCTGATGTTCAACGCCGTTTGCTGGAAAAACTCCTTGCTACAGGCAAGCCTGTTGTATTGGTATTGTTTGCCGGCCGTCCAATGACGCTGACTTGGGAAGCAGAACATGTACCTGCCATTTTGAATGCATGGTTTGGTGGAACAGAGACCGGACTGGCATTGGCCGACGTATTGTTTGGAGATGCTAATCCAAGCGGCAAACTGACCATGACCTTCCCGAAGAATGTAGGCCAGATTCCTATCTACTATGCCCACAAGAACACAGGTCGTCCGTTGATTGGACCTTGGTTTGAGAAATTCAAATCAAACTACATTGATATTGATAATGAACCTCTTTATCCGTTTGGTTACGGCTTGAGCTATACCAATTTCAGCTATGACAACTTTACGCTTGACAAAGCAGAAATGGGTGTAAATGACGTTATCAATGCTCAAGTGACCATCACCAATACCGGAAAATATGACGGTGCCGAAATTGTGCAATTGTACATACGTGATATGGTAGGAAGCGTTACCCGTCCGGTGAAAGAGCTGAAAGGTTTCCAAAAGATATTCCTGAAAGCCGGTGAAAGCCGTACGGTTAACTTTGAAATCAACGCTGACATGCTGAAATTCTACAATTCAGATTTGGATTTTGTATGTGAACCAGGTGATTTTGAAGTGATGATTGGTGCTAACAGCCGTGACGTTGAATCATTGCCGTTTGTATTGAAATAAACTCCCCCCCATTTACAAGTTGAAGGGCAGCCTCATTGTGCAGGGTTGCCCTTCTTTTTGAATAATTTTCTGAATTGTGTTACTGATATTACGCCACAGATACGGACGCTATAAACCGAGCTACTGGATTCCGTATCGGAGTACGGAATGACGGGCAAGAAGGAAGGGATGAAGTGCAGGAATATGGAGGGCAGAGAAATACTTAAAAGAGCGACATGAAAAGAATGCAATAAACCCTGCTCATAGACACCACATTACTGTAGCAAGAGTCCACAATGAGCAGGGCATTAAGTGTATCTTTCGTACTACATCCTTTACCAGAATGCAACAATTTGAGTCAACTTACTTCGGACGTACAAATATCTGAATAGGTACGCCATGGAAATTCCACCATCCTCTGATTTTGTTTTCCAGGAAGCGGCGATATGGTTCCTTTACATATTGTGGCAAATTGGCAAAGAACACAAATGAGGGAATCTGTGTGTTGGGCAATTGGGTCACATACTTGATTTTGATATATTTGCCTTTCAATGCAGGAGGCGGATAATTCTGAATGGCAGGCAAAAGCAACTCGTTCAGCTTAGCTGTAGGTACTTTTCTGAACTTATTTTCGTAAACCGCCACAGCCGTTTCGATAACCTTAAAAATACGTTGTTTGGTAAGTGCCGAAGTAAAGATGATTGGAAAATCGACAAAAGGTGAAAAACGTTCACGGATAGCCTTTTCAAAATGCTTGATAGCCGCCTGACTTTTGTCTTCCACCAAATCCCACTTATTGACACACACCACCAATCCTTTTTTGTTTTTCTGGATAAGTGAGAAAATGTTCAAATCCTGGCTTTCAATGCCACGTGTCGCATCGAGCATGAGTATGCAGACATCAGAGTTTTCAATGGAACGGATGGAACGCACTACAGAATAATATTCCAAATCTTCATTGACCTTGGCCTTTTTACGAATACCTGCCGTATCCACCAAATAGAAGTCATGGCCGAACTTGTTGTATCGGGTATAGATGGAGTCGCGCGTTGTACCGGCTATATCAGTTACAATGGTGCGCTCTTCACCGATAAAGGCATTGATGATGGAAGATTTGCCTGCGTTAGGACGTCCCACAATGGCAAACCTCGGCAATTCAGCCTCAATAGCTACAGGTGAATCGGGCTTGAAATAAGTGAGCAGTTTGTCAAGCAGTTCGCCTGAACCCAATCCATTGATAGCCGAAAGGATATATGGATCGCCCAATCCAAGGCTATAAAATTCAGCCGTTTGGTATTGACGGTCAAAAGTATCGACTTTGTTTGCCACAAGCACTACCGGCTTAGTACATCTTCTCAAAATATCAGCCACTTCCAGGTCGAGGTCAGTAATGCCATTTTCTGCATCCAGAACAAACAAGACCACATCAGCCTCCTCAATGGCAAGGTTAACCTGCCGTTTGATTTCGTCTTCAAACACATCTGTGGAATTGACTACCCATCCTCCTGTATCAATCACTGAAAATTCACGTCCACACCATTCACTTTTGCCGTATTGACGGTCACGTGTTGTACCTGCCTGTTCATTGACAATGGCACGGCGGCTCTTGGTGAGCCTGTTAAAGAGAGTTGATTTACCGACATTGGGTCGGCCTACAATCGCTACAATATTTCCCATTTACTTTTGTTTTTGGGGTGAGACGCCTGCTCACCGAATTACTATTCATTTGACTAAAATTCAGACCGACTTTCGCAAGCCGTATCTGTGGGTTGAAATATTTTCAGGGGCAAAGATACAAAACTTATTGAATATGGACAAGTTATGCATTAAGTCAGAAAAGAGAACAGAAGCCTGCGCATTCCATACGGCAGGCCTGCCTGTTTAGCGCAGCAGAGAACCCATCATTAAAAGTATGATGGTAAAATGGAAAAGGTATAATCCTATGGAGGTATCCAGGTGAGAAAATGCGAAATGATGCGAGAAAGGGAGGAAATGCAGGTGAATGGATGGCGGATGACAACAAGTTTTCCACGGATGAATCCACAAAAACCTTGGACATAGTAGAATCATGGTGGTATTTGTGTTTTATAATGAATTTAAGCGTATATTTTCCATCATGGCATCAAAAAACAACAGAAGCTTGATTTCATACATTTTCACATATCAGATAAAAGTCGTATTTTTGTAAACTTTTTTGTTTTCAATATTGATAATAACCAATAGAGATTTCCATTAATCAGGTAAAAACAGGCTCACAACGAAGATTATATATAATTTATTTTATACCAATAATTTTACTAATATGAAACGAACATTACTGATTTTATGTGCCCTGCTGGCGATGGCCTATTCCGCCGGCACGCAGGCGCAAAACGTATGGGACGGCACGGTAGCCGGCAGCTTTGCGGGCGGTAACGGTACGGCGGAAGACCCCTACCTGATTGCCGACGGAGCGCAACTGGCACGCTTCGCCTCGATGGTGAACAGCGGACAGAGAAGCATCAACGGCAAACTCACCGCCGACATCGAGCTGAACGACACCACCAACTGGACAAGCTGGAACGAAAGCACCGCTCCGGCAAACAGCTGGACGCCGATAGGCAGTGACGCTAACCCATTCAAAGGCACCTTGGATGGCGACGGCCACAGCGTAAGCGGCATATATGTAAATAGCAATGAGCATTATCAAGGCTTTGTAGGATACCTTGGAGTGAATGGGATAATACAAAACATAGGTGTAAAAGAAAGCTATGTAAAAGGGGTGTTTAGTACAGGAGGCGTTTGTGGACAGAACGATGGTTTAATGATCAACTGCTACAATTCCGGAAACGTAACAGGCAGTTATTATGTCGGTGGCGTATGCGGTAGAAGTACAGGAACTAACAATGAATACAGTTTTTTAACCAACTGCTACAATACCGGCAAGGTAACAGGTCACGAAAGTGTTGGTGGCGTGTGTGGATTGAACACCAGTCATGGACCAATAAGTAATTGCTACAACATCGGTAGCGTAACAGGTAGCTTCAAGTTCGGTAGCGTATGTGGGCATAACGACCACACAGTGACCAACTGCTACTATTTAGAAGGCACAACTGATGGTATAGGTATAGATTTTAGTGACTCTGGAAAAGTGTTTGCCAAATCCGCCGAGCAGTTTGCCAGCGGCGAAGTAGCTTATTTGCTTGGAGAAGGTTGGGGGCAAACTATCGGCACGGACGAATATCCCGTATTAGGTGGCGAGAAAGTATATCAATACAGCGATGGCACCTATGGCAACACCCCGCTGCAAGCAGGTGAGGATGGCTTCTACCTGATTTCCACCGCCGACGAGCTGCGCCTCTTCGCAGCCATAGTGAACGGTACGCTTACAGACGGCACACAGCAGAACACAGCCGCCAACGGCAGGCTCACCGCCGACATCCTGCTGAACGACACCACCAACTGGACAAGCTGGAACGAAACCAACGCTCCGGCAAACAGCTGGACGCCGATAGGCAGCGGTAGTCAGCCATTCTCCGGCACCTTGGATGGCGACGGACACAGCGTAAGCGGCATTTATGTCAACAACACAGCAAACTACCAAGGCTTGGTGGGCTACCTCGGAGAGGGTGGAACCCTGCAAAACTTGGGCGTAAAGGCAAGCTATATCAAAGGTGTCAACAGAGTCGGCGGCCTGTGCGGAAGGAACAACGGCACCGTGACCAACTGCTACAACACCGGCAGCGTGGAAGGCAACAACTATGTCGGCGGCGTGTGCGGAGAGAACAGCGGCCCCGTGACCAACTGCTACAACACCGGCAGCGTGGAAGGCAACAACTATGTCGGCGGCCTGTGCGGAATGAACTACGGCGGCACCGTGAGCAACTGCTACAACACCGGTAAAGTAATAGGCACAACGGAGGCTATCGGCGGCGTGTGCGGATGGAACGACGGCACCGTGACCAACTGCTACAACACCGGCAGCGTGGAAGGCAACAACTATGTCGG
>JADIMG010000096.1 GCA_017694875.1 Candidatus Gallipaludibacter merdavium | reverse complement strand
CTGTCAGGACGGAATCGTCTCCTTCAATATAGGATCGTGTCCTTTGACGTGGACCACATTATTATTACAATGTGTTCCTGTACTACATCTTTCGTATCTTTTCCAGTCATCCAAAGATCGCCCGCTCCCGCATGGGGAGACTTACGGGGACCGGGGACTTCACGTCCGTAAATCCAAACGCTTCCTTCACTCACACCCGCCGGCATCGTTCCGAAAGCGGGTGCAAAAGTAGAACCTTTCAACCATATACGCAAATATTTTACCAAGTTTTTTCAAGAAAAAATACACACCAAAAAACAACGAAATGCAAATCAGTTATTTACAACTAAAAATAAATGGTCAAATTATTTTGAAGAAGCAGTATTACCTGCAATTTTTATGTTATACAACATCAAATCCGACACTTCGAACATTTCCTATGAAGCACAAAATTTCCCCTTTTCCCCTCATGTTTTTGCACAGCACGTAACAAACCCACCCTCTTCTTTTTTATTATGAACATAAAACCATAACGAAACAGACCATATTTGTCCTCTAACTACCTTACCATATTTTAGTGAGTCGGAATTGGTGGAAAATAGAATATGCCACAAAATAAAACCATTGAAACAAGGTTCTTCGTTTTGTTCTCCGTCCGGCTTTCACTATCTTTGCCGCGAATTGACACAACGACTATGGCAAATATCATTTTACGACCTAAAAAAGAGGAGAGTTTATTACGTTTTCATCCTTGGGTGTTCTCTGGTGCGATAAAGCGAATTGACAACAATATCAATGAAGGAGACATTGTTAGAGTATTAAGCGCTGACGGTGATTTTCTCGGCATAGGACATTATCAAGAAGGGAGTATTGCTGTCAGAATATTATCTTTTAAAGACGAGGCCATAGACGCAAACTTCTGGCAGAAACGTATCCATGCCGCATATCTTTTGCGTAATAACTTAGGACTTATATCTCCATACAACAACACATACAGACTTGTACATGGAGAAGGCGACTTCTTGCCTGGGCTAATTGTTGATATATATAATGACACTGCTGTCATGCAAGCACACTCCATCGGTATGCATTATTGCCGCAAATCTATTGCAGAAGCAATCGTCCATGAAATCAGCAACATCAAACACATTTATTACAAATCAGAAGGGACGCTCCCCTATAAGGCAGAAATAGCGGAAAGGGGTGAGGGCTTTTTAGTTGGTGGAAACAGTATCACCGACATTGCCCTTGAAAATGGGTTGCAACTCAAAATAGATTGGGAGAAGGGCCAGAAAACCGGTTTTTTTGTGGACCAGCGCTATAACAGAAGCCTATTGGAGCAATATGCCAAAGGGAAAAATGTATTGAACATGTTCTGTTATACAGGCGGTTTCTCTGTATATGCCCTCAGGGGTGGTGCCTTGCACGTAGATTCTGTAGACAGTTCCGCACGGGCCATAGAACTGACCAATGAAAATGTCCGTTTGAATTTCGGCAATGAGCCACGCCATAAGGCCATCTGTACAGATGCATTCAAGTATTTGGACAACATACAGGATAAATACGATTTAATTGTCCTGGACCCTCCTGCTTTTGCCAAACACAGAGGTGCACTCCGCAATGCACTGCAAGGCTACAAACGACTTAATGCCAAAGCATTCGAACAAATTAAACCTAACGGTCTCCTGTTCACATTCTCCTGCTCACAAGTAGTTGACAAGGAGCAATTCCGGCTTGCCGTATTCAGTGCCGCGGCACAAAGCAAAAGGCGTGTCAGAATTTTACATCAACTCTCCCAACCAGCCGACCACCCGATAAACATCTATCATCCGGAGGGAGAATATTTGAAAGGTCTTGTACTGTGGGTAGAATAATCTTTTGAAAGAAAAAATATCGATTTGCATAATATTCTGTTACAGTCAACGTTATAGAGATACATATTAATAATTTAATCCTGACTGCCTATGCAAAAAACTACCCCTATTTTTTTAAAGCAAACCTACAAAAAAAACTTGGAGCTTTTGTCTCCCAATCCACAAACAATTAAAAATATTTTATTATTTGCAGCAAGCGTCCATATAGAAAAGTTCTCGGACGACCGCATGATAACTTTTTGGATGAACTAGAATCAATTAACGATTCAGGAAATCACAGTTTAGGATTTCCATTATCTTTACTACTATGAGAAGAATTTTATCACTTATTATTTGGATAGCCAGTCTTATCGGTTTTTCCATTGTGTACAACCAAGCTGAGATGTATGCAGAAGGAGGTGGCGGAGAAACAATGTATTATATCAGCTATGCTTTATTAGGCATCTGTATTATCTCCTTTTTATGCTTAATATATTTTAGTGGGTTGTTCAAGAAGAAGAAATAATTTATAAGACATCTACACTACACAAATAAGGTTGGAAGTCTCTAGTACTTCCAACCTTATTTGTATCCGTTATCTATCTGCCATCACTACAGCAATATTTTGCACATTTCTGATGCGGCCACTAATTGACTTTATAGTTATAATGCACTTTTGCCAAAGCTTCGTTGGCATCTACAATTTTCTTCTTTAGTCCTTCTTTGTAGGCTTCCAAGCGTTTTTCAACCTTTTCGTCAGCTTGCGCAATAAATTGCAATGCCAATATTGCCGCATTTAAAGCCCCATCAATTCCAACAGTAGCCACAGGGATACCGGGAGGCATCTGTACAATGGAAAGGAGAGCATCCATACCGTCCAATTTAGAACTGATTGGAACGCCAATCACAGGAAGAGTCGTCATACTGGCAATAACTCCAGGAAGAGCAGCCGCCATTCCAGCCGCCGCAATAATCACCTTTATTCCTCTTTGTTTCGCAGCCTTTGCAAACAATTCCACCTGTTCCGGTGTGCGGTGGGCCGACAAGGCATTTATTTCAAATGGCACTTCAAACTCATCCAAAAGTTTGGCTGCTTTTTCCATAATGGGCAAATCAGAGGTACTGCCCATAATAATACTAACTTCGGGTGTCATATTTTTCTATCTTATTAAAAATGTCGGTGTGCCATACCATGCAATTTACTGTCTATCAGAATTCAGGTCCAGTCATCCCTATCTGTAAGCGCCTTTCACCTTCAGCGCCTTGCATCTTATATGTTTTGACATACCTTAAGGGGCTGCACCAAAATCAATCTTTTGATACAGCCCCTCAATAGTTGTTATATACTAAATAATTGCTTGATATCCTGCAGCATCCAAAAGGTTATCCAGTTCGGAAGCATCGTTCACCGATATTTTAACCATCCAACCCTTTCCATAAGGGTCTTCATTTACCAACTCAGGATGTTCCTCCAATTCTGCATTAAACTCTAGCACTTCGCCTGTAACAGGCATGTTCAAGTCAGAAACAGTCTTAACGGCTTCCACACTACCGAATACGCCTCCGGCTTCAATGGTTTCGCCCACGGTTTCAACTTCAACAAAGACAATTTCACCTAATTCATTTTGGGCAAAATCGGTAATACCTACATAAGCTTCGTTTCCTTCTACACGAATCCATTCATGTTCGTTCGTGTACTTAAGATTTGCTGGAATGTTCATGGTTTTTGTTTTTAATTTAAATTTATACTTTGGTTAGCTATGCTTTTCTGCTCTATATATAGTACATTTAATAGGATAATGGTCCGAATACTTAGTTTTACCCACTTGAAAATCACCCGCTACAAAATTATCATCGTGCATAATATAGTCGATTCTAACGTTCATCAGATTTTTCTGAAACGTCAAGCCAAATCCAAAACCATTTTCAATAAAAGCATCTTTCAGCCTTTTACCTTTTATTGTTTGATAGGTATAGGAAACGGGAACATCATTAAAATCACCACACAACAGAACCGGATATGTACATTCTTCCAGCGCGGCAGAAATCTGCTGTGCCTGCGATGCTCTAAAGCTATATGCCTCAGCCAATTTTTTCGAAACCAGCTCTGCATAATCGCCCGCCCTTTTTGTATCAAAGTCCTTCATCAAGTCGGACTGCATCTTAACATCTCCTTCCGTCAATTTATTTGACTCCAGATGGCAATTGAAAATTCGCACTGTATCGCCTCTCACCACGATATCGGAACAAATAGCCATATTAAAACTCGATGCAATGTCCAGATTGCTTTTCCTTATAATCGGGAATTTTGAGAAGGTAGCTATTCCCATTTTCTTATACTTATTGTCTATAGTAAATTCTATATGACTATAAGGATATGCCTTCAAAACCCTTTTCACATCTGCCATCTGCAAATACTCTTTATATTTTGAGACCGCAAACTCCTGCATACATACAACATCGGGATTTTCTTTAACTATATCATCCAAAACCGGATTTCCTTTCTCCTTCGTCGCTTTGGCAAACTGGCCACAAGACATTGTATTATAACTCATCATGGTCAACACGGGGGCTTCACTCACATTCTTCGCAGCATCAGAGAAATTGCAAGCAAATGTATTAACCACCTGTCCTCCCACCAACAGCATCATGACCAAAGACAAAACAGCCCAATAATCACGCAAAAAGAGCCAAAAAACAATGAACAGCACATTCAGCAACACCAAAACCGGAAAAAACAATCCCAAATAAGCGGGAAAGGCCACTGTTTGGGGATTTATCCAAACAGACAATCCTCCCAACAGCATAAGCAAGGCCACGAGCATATTGAGGGCAATAACCGCTCCCTTGCCTATACGCCTATACCAAGGCCGACTATCTTTGAAAGAGTTTTTTCTTTTCATCTTCTGTCAGGCTTTCATAACCCGAACGTTTAATTTTATCCAAGATAGCATCCACTTCACGATTCTGCTTAGCTTTGGCCTGGTTATACTCTGCATCAGACATTGGTTTGGCATAATGGAACTTTGTTCTTTTTACCCGCTTTCTTGGAACAAAGAGATTAACAAACCCGTTAGCTATAGCAGTAAACCACTTCGTGCAGTCAATTCCACGTCGCAAAAATACAATAAATAAATAACCTGCCAAAGCCCCACCCAGATGTGCCAGTTCTCCTCCTGAATTGGCAGAAGTTATTCCCAACAGGCTAATAGCCACCACGATCAATGCAACATATTTCAATTTTAGGCTGCCCATCAAAAAGAAGCGCAGCTCCATATTCGGCATTTGCATAGCCACTGCAATAATAATCGCCATAATAGAAGCAGAGGCTCCCATCAAGTAAGTTATTTGCGGATTTTGGGTAAAAAAAGGAAACACATTATACGAAATCAGGTACACCAATGCGCCCAGCAATCCACCGTTTATATAAAGTCCCAACAACTGTTTTTGGCTATAGGCAAACAGAAACATCTTGCCAAACCAATACAGACACAACATATTGAACAACAGATGTAGAATGCCTTTGTGCAAAAACATATAGGTCACCAAAGTCCAGATTCGTTTAATGACCAATGGTAGTGCCGAGGGGACAGCAAGATATTCAATATATTGGGAAAAATGGATATTAAAGAGCCGTAAAATAACATTTACCACCGTCACCACTACCCATATACCAACATTAAGGCCAATGAGGCGTGTCAATATATCCCCCTGCTTGAAATGATATTGAATTTGCCTGAAAAAATCCATACTAGTACAAGTTTCCCTTTTTCTTCCAATAAAGAATAACGAAATAACCAAATATCATCCCCCCCAAATGAGCAAAGTGGGCTACGTTGTCACCTGAGAAGTTGGCTACGCCCAAAAAGAGTTCCACTACGGCATATAACAAGACAAACACCCGTGCTTTAATCGGAATCGGCAGAAAGACCAGCATCAGACGTGCTTCCGGGAAGAGCCAGCCAAATGCGAGCAGCAAGCCGAAAACAGCTCCGGAAGCACCTACTGTCAAAGGAGCATCTACTATTAATTGCTTCATGTGCAACAACTCGGGAGCATGAAAAGAAGTCAAATCCCCGAAGGAAAGTATTGTGCGCAACTTTCCTTCATATTCCAAAAGCCCCACACCGGAATTTGCCGCAATAGCATTATTGATGGCCCCTATCAATGGTTGATAATCAATGGTCCACATAATCTGCTGAACCACTGCAGCACCGACACCGGTAACAAAATAATAAAACAGGAAACGCCAGCTACCCCATTTCTGTTCAAGAACAGGGCCAAACATAAAAACCGCAAACATATTAAAAAACAGATGGTCAAAGCCGGCGTGCATAAACATATAGGTCAGCATCTGCAACACATTGAACTTTTCTGAGGCCCAGTAATGCATGCCTAATACATCCGTCAAGTTAAAAGTTGGGAAACTGGATTGTAATATCTTGGGCAACAATAAATCTGCCAGCCAGAATATCAGGTTAATGGCCAATAGGTTACGCACAACGGGAGGCAAAGAAGACCAAAAAGAAGAACGATATTGACTCATATAAAATTACACATATAATATTGAGGTCACAAAAATAGGAAAAAAAACTCACCTATCAATCAGTCATGGATAAGAATAAGATGGGATGCCATACTATGCAATCTGTGGCGCAGCCCTCAGAATTCAGACTTGTTGTTTCGACACGCCCCCTCACAACAAATGCCGCATTCCCACTGTCCAACCTCAATAGGTCAAACATCACATCCCATTATAGATATATACATTGGAAATGCTTATCGTCTTTTTCAGCATTTTCACCTTCTATTTTCAATCATATATTCTACCACTCTCCAAGAAAAAACAAATTTGCTCAAAAAATATACCAACAACATCTCCCTTATCCAATGAAAGGATTGGCTTAAACGACAAAATTCATTCCTATCGGGAGATACATTTTCCTCTGATTATTGCGCCATCAAGCCTTCAAATTCTACTTTTCGGCATATTTACAGCTGTATTTTGCGTTTTTTTGCAATATTTTTCCAAGAATAATCGATTTTTCGTCGTTTCATTTTGGTTTTTACCAACAAAACCCTATATTTGCGGTAATATTTCTATGAAAAGCAACATTATCCCTTTAATCATTAAAACTTAAAATTATGACAAAAGCCGAATTAGTGAAAGCAATTGCAGCACAAGCTGGAGTTAGCGCAGCCAATGCACAGAATGTATTTGACGCTGCTATGAAAGTTATCGAAATGGAGTTAGCAAAAGGCGAAAAAATTGTTCTTCCAGGATTTGGAACATTCTCTGTAATGGAAAGAGGAGAACGTCAAGGTATCAATCCTGCTACCAAGCAAACAATTACTATCCCAGCTAAGAAATCTGCCAAGTTTAAGGCAGGCTCTAAATTAAACGCAGCGCTCAATTAATTGCATTGCTGTCAACGTAAAAAAACCAAGCAAATGCTTGGTTTTTTTATTGGCTTTACATCAATTCGCCCAATTCCAGCCAACGCAAGCCTTTCTCATCCAACATATCATTCAGTTCTGCAAATCGCTGTGACAGACGGGTTATCTCCTCACCGGAACAAGTTCCAGAAGACATTTTCTCCTCTATGGCCGTTTTTTCCGCCTCCAGTTCCGGAATCTCCTTATCCAAAGCCTCATATTCCATGCGTTCTTTATAAGTCAATTTGCGCGGCTTTTCGTCTTTAGATACAGAGTCCGGTTTTCGCTGCACTTTGGGTGCATTTGTTTTTTCCTTCTGCCGTTCCTGTTCCTCACGCCATTCACGGTATTGTGTATAGTTACCGGGATAATCCTGTATAACGCCATTCCCTTTAAATACCAGTAAATGGTCAACCACCTTATCCATAAAATAACGGTCGTGACTCACAACAATCAAGCACCCCCTAAACGACCGCAAATATTCCTCCAGAATATTCAACGTCACAATATCCAAGTCGTTGGTTGGTTCATCCAAGATAAGAAAGTTCGGGTTTTTGATAAGCACCGTACACAAATGCAGTCTCTGTTTCTCTCCTCCACTTAATTTATAGACAAAATTATTCTGCGTTTCGGGTGAAAACATAAAATGTTGCAGGAATTGTGATGCACTCAGCTTTTTACCTCCTCCCAAGTCGATTTCTTCTGCAATATCACGTACAACATCAATCACCTTCATCTGTCCATCAAATTCCAATCCGTCTTGCCTATAATATCCAAACTTCACCGTTTCGCCAATATCAAACGTGCCACTGTCTGGCTTCACTTCGCCCAGCAGCATTTTCAGAAAAGTAGATTTTCCGGTACCATTTTTTCCGACTATTCCCAATTTCTCGTAACGGGCAAAATTATAGTAGAAATTATCCAGGATTTTCAGGTCGCCATAGGATTTAGAAATATATTGCGCCTCAAAAATCTTGCTCCCAATATACGAGGCTTTCACTTGCAACTGGACACTATCGTCCAGCAATCGCTGTTTTGCACGGTCTTCCAGTTCATAGAATCCGTCTATACGTGAACGTGCCTTATGTCCGCGGGCTTGCGGCTGTCGTCTCATCCAATCCAGTTCGCGCCGATACAGATTCTGCGCGCGCTGTGTTTCCGCATTAAAATTTTCAATACGCTCAGCCCTTTTCTCCAAATAATAGGCATAATTGCCTTTATAATGGAACAAGCCCTTCATATCAATCTCGAGGATATCACTGCACACCCTGTCCAAGAAATAGCGGTCGTGCGTTACCATAAACAAGGTCATAGTGGAATGACGCAAGAAATCTTCCAACCATTCTACCATCTCAAGGTCCAAATGGTTGGTCGGTTCGTCCAAGATTAAAAGTTCCGGTTCAGATATCAACACATTAGCCAATGCTACCCTTTTGCGCTGTCCACCGGAAAGCTGTCCCATTTTCTGCGAAAGATTTTCAATGTGAAGCTTACCCAGAATCTGTTTGATACGTGCCTCATAATCCCATGCCTTATGAACATCCATCTCCGCCATCACCTCACCCATTCTGTCAGCATCTCCTTCCAGCAGACAATGCTCATACTTCATAATTGTCCTTACCGCATCATTATTACACTGGAGACAAGCGTCCAGAACGTTCATTTCCGGATCAAATTCCGGCTGTTGATGCAGATAGCCAACCCGCAAATCTCTTCGGAAAGTTATTGTACCGCTGTCATAATCCTCTGTACCTGAGAGAATGTTCAACAGCGTTGTCTTACCCATCCCATTTTTGGCAATAAGCGCCACTTTCTGTCCTTCCGACAATCCAAACGATATATCAGAAAACAGCACTTTATCACCAAACGATTTGGTTAAATGTTCTACCTGCAAATAACTAACCGGCATAATTCACCATTTAAAGACGGGTATATAAATAGACTGCATAGATTAACAGGAAAACGATTGCCTGCCACCGCATCAACTTATGTTCTTTGTTGGTAGAAACAAATCCCAACAGAAGCAAACTGCTACCTCCAGCCATAAGGGCATCAATGACCAAACCTTCATAAGCCGGAAGAGGAGAAATGACAGAACTGATACCCAATACGAAGAACACATTAAAGATATTGGAACCAATCACATTCCCTATAGCCAAATCAGAATTACCTTTAAACGCAGCAACAGCCGAAGTAGCCAATTCCGGCAAGGAAGTGCCCAGAGCAACAATTGTCAGTCCGATAACATATTCACTTACTCCCCAAGCCGTAGCAATTGTCTTTGCACTATCCACTATCAAATCCCCACCAAGCACCAAAGCCACGAGCCCTATTATCACCATTAGAATCGCTTTCCAAGCCTTCATAGCTTTAAACTCTTCATCTTCATCCACTCCATCCCCTTTTATAGCCTTGCGTATCATCACCCACATGAACAAGCCAAAGAAGACCAACAAGAAGACACCGCCCAATCGATTGACACCACCTCCTTCCGGGGTTATCAACGCCAACATTAAAACAGCAAATCCGGCCCATGCACTCAAAGGAATATCAAAACGTCTGGAACTAGCCTGCGATGCTATTGGACAAATGGCACCGGCAACACCCAAGATAACCAAAATATTGATAATATTGCTACCCAAGATATTGGTAAGAGCTATTTCTGACGAACCGGTGCAAGCCGCCACCAGATTGACCACCAACTCCGGCGCAGAAGTACCAAAAGCCACAATTGTCAACCCAATCACCAAATCAGGCACATGAAAACGCTTTGCCAAACCTGATGCCCCATTTACCAACCAGTTTGCTCCCATCATCAATAGCACAAAACCCACAACGATGAGCAGATAACTGGAATAAGCCATGACAAAATCCATCATTTTTATCCTCTTAAATTTTACACGTTAAATCTAAAATGCATAATATCACCATCCTGCACCAAGTAATCTTTTCCTTCCACACTCAGTTTGCCAGCATCCCTACATGCACTTTCAGAACCAAGAGTTACAAAATCGTCATACTTAATTACCTCCGCACGAATAAAACCACGCTCAAAATCCGTATGAATTACTCCCGCACATTGAGGAGCTTTATAACCCTCTCTAAATGTCCACGCACGGACTTCATCGCTTCCTGCGGTAAGGAAAGTCTTCAGATTCAACAAATGATAAGCCGCTTTAATCAAGCGGTTCACACCCGACTCTTCCAGTCCTATTTCCGCCAAGAACATCTGACGTTCCTCGTAGGTTTCCAGTTCGGCAATCTCCGATTCTATCTTTGCAGCAACCACCAGCACTTCTGCGCCCTCATCTTTCACTGCCTCCCGTACAGCCTCCACATATTGGTTGCCTGAAATGGCAGAACCTTCATCCACATTACAAACATACATAACCGGCTTTGCCGTAAGCAAGAACAGGTCACGAGCTATCAATTGCTCATCTTTCGTCTCAAACTGTACCATACGTGCCGATTTTCCCTGTTCCAGTGCTTCTTTGTATTTCATAAACACCTCGCAAGCCAACTTTGCCTGCTTATCACCTCCGCTTTGTGCCTGTTTCTGTACTTTCTGCAAACGACTTTCCACTGTTTCCAAATCCTTCAACTGTAATTCCGCATCAATAATTTCCTTATCACGTACCGGATCTACACTACCATCGACATGAACCACATTCGCATCATCAAAACAACGGAGCACATGCAATATAGCATCCGTTTCACGGATATTTGCCAAAAACTTGTTGCCCAATCCTTCACCTTTGCTGGCACCTTTTACCAAGCCCGCAATATCTACAATCTCCACTGTGGTCGGCACAATTCTTTCCGGATGGCATAACTCAGCCAATTTATTGAGACGTTCATCCGGCACAGTAATCACACCCACATTGGGTTCTATTGTACAGAAAGGGAAATTGGCTGACTGAGCTTTTGCATTCGACAAACAATTGAAAAGAGTAGATTTACCCACATTAGGTAATCCAACAATACCGCATTTTAGTGACATATACTTCTATTTTCTTTATTACAACTAAATTAAACTGCAAAGATACGACAACATGCCTGCATAAACAAATGGCATACCAGCCGCAAACCGTACACCAATAAAAAAGCCGGCCACAAACAAAGCTGGGCCGACTCTTTATAAGGTATAAAGGTTATTACCAAATGCTTACACGATTTTCAGGAGCCAAATACATCGGGCTTTCCTGGCCAACATTAAATGCTTCATACCATGCTGCAATATGAGGCAGAGCACCGTTTACACGCCAACGTCCCAAAGAGTGCGGGTCAGATTTTGTGCGTGAAAGCACTTCTTCATCACGAATGTTGCCTGCCCATACATCAGCATAAGACAAGAAGAAACGTTGTTCCGGTGACAATCCTGCAATGGTGTCAAGCGGTGCATCTTTTGTTGCATTCTTGAAAGCCTGATAAGAAACCTGCAGACCGCCGTGGTCAGCAATATTCTCACCCAAGGTAAATTGTCCGTTAGCAAATACGCCAGGAGCCACCTCGATATTATTGAAATAATTTACCAACACTTGTGCACGTTCGTCAAATTTGGCTTTATCTTCAGCCGTCCACCAGTTATTCAAATTACCATCCTTATCATATTGACAGCCTTGGTCATCAAATCCATGTGTCATTTCATGACCGATTACCACACCAATAGCACCATAGTTGAATGCATCATCGGCATTCATATCAAAGAATGGATATTGAAGAATACCAGCAGGGAAGCAAATTTCATTGGTAGTTGGATTGTAATAAGCATTCACAGTTTGTGGGGTCATCAACCATTTGTCCTTATCCACCGGTTGTCCTGCAAAGCTGAAATTATAGGCCATTTCAAAACGATTGGCACGAATACCATTTTCCAAATAAGGTAATTGCGGGTCGATATTCAATGCAGAATAATCACGCCATTCATCAGGATAACCAATCTTCACACGGAAAGTAGCCAATTTTTCCAAAGCTTTCGCCTTTGTTTCGTCGCTCATCCATTCCAAAGCCTGAATACGTTGTCCCAATGCAGTTTGCAGGTTGCTTACCAAAGTCAACATACGTTCTTTAGCCTCTGCAGGGAAATATTGCTTTACATACATCTGTCCCACTGCTTCACCCAGCGTTCCATCCACAGAACTTACTGCGCGTTTCCAACGTGGCGAAGGAGTTTCCTTGCCGCTCAACACTTTGCCGTAGAAGTCAAAATTCTGTGCATAGATCTCATCACTCAATGAAGATGCAGCACTGCTTATTGCCTGCCATTTCAAATAAGTTTTCACATCTTCCAATGGTTCTTCCACCAAAACCTTGCCCACTTCCTGCAGATGTTCCTTTTGTCCTACAGACACTTCATTAACAGCCAGACCAAGTGTAGAAAGATATACATCCCAATCGATTTGAGGCACTAAAGCCTTGAGCTGTTCAACTGTCATCTTATTGTAATTGGCATGAGGATTACGCAATTCAACATTGCTATAAGCAGCTGTTGCCAAACGAGTTTCAATACGCAAAACCGTTGCAGCATTTTTAGCAGCCTGTTCTGCATCCACACCAGCCAATTGGAACATTTTTCCTACGTGTTCCACATATTTATTACGGATTTCCGTTGTATGCTCATCCGTATCCAAATAATATTCTTTTTCGCCCATTGCATATCCCGTCTGATATGTTTGCGCCAAATTCATATTACTGTTCATGGCATCAGCATCCACATACATGATGAACATACCTCCCATACCATCCATATAGAGTTCCGGCAGCAATGCACTCAGTTCCTTGACATCTGTCACTGCATCTATTTTAGCCCAATAAGGTTTCAGCGGTTCTACTCCTTCCTTATTGCGTCGCACTGAATCCATTGCCAGATTATAGAGGTCCCCTATTTTTTGTTCAATTGTTCCCTGTTCGTGTTGTTGTGCGGCAATTCCTTCAATCAAGCCACGCAATTGTGTACGATTGTTTTCCGCCAGTTTGTCAAATGAGCCGAAACGCGCATACTCTGGGGTTAGCGGATTTAATTTCATCCAACCACCGCAAGCATACTGATAGAAATCGTTTTGCGGCAACACCGTAGTGTCTAAATTTTCCAACACCAAACCACCTGCATTTGGTGTTTCACAAGTAGTTTGCTTTGTGGTGCACGCTGTTGCAACAACAGCCAAAGCACAAAATGCTAAATGTTTTGTTTTCATACCGGTTATTTTATCATAAATGTTTATATCCATCATGCGTTTGTTCACTTCTCCAAAGCCACAGAATTATTTCCTACAAAAACCAGTCCAAACAGGCGTAAAAAAAGGCATGAAACATACCTATTCCACACCTTTTGAAGTTCTTCTATAAAGTTATACTTACCCTATATTCTTGATTTTGATTAGATATTCTGCGATTTGGACAGCATTTAGTGCAGCTCCTTTTTTAATTTGGTCTCCCACACACCAGAATGTAAGTCCGGAATCATTTGTCAAATCTTTTCGCAAACGTCCCACATATACCGCATCTTTTCCTGACAAGTAATACGGCATCGGATAGAGTTTGTCATCGGGTTGATCCATATATATGATACCATTTGCCGAAATAAATGCTTCACGCACCGCTTCCAGTTCAAGTGGTTTCTCCGTTTCCAGCCAGATGCTTTCCGAATGAGCCCGCAAAGCCGGCACACGTACACATGTAGCGCTTACCTGAATATTGGAATGCATGATTTTACGTGTTTCGTTATACATTTTCATTTCTTCCTTGGTATAACCGTTGTCGGTAAACACGTCCACCTGAGGAATCAAGTTATAAGCCAATTGATATGGGAATTTTTCCACCGTAACAGTTTTTCCTTCCAATATCTGTTTGTGTTGCAGTTTTAATTCTTCCATGGCAGCAGCACCCGCGCCGCTCGCAGCCTGATAGGTTGCAACATGCACCCTTTTGATATGTGAAAGGTTTTCTATCACCTGCAATGCCACTACCATTTGTATGGTCGTACAGTTGGGATTGGCAATGATATTGCGTGGACGGGCAATAGCATCAAACGCATTTACCTCAGGCACAACCAAAGGAACATCTTCTTCCATACGGAAGGCACTGGAATTATCAATCATAACAGCTCCAAAACGCGTAATATCTTCAGCAAATTCTTTGGAAACAGAAGCACCTGCTGATGTAAAGGCAATATCTACACCTTTAAAATCATCGCCATGTACCAATTCCTTTACTACGTATTTTTTACCTTTAAAAGGATATTCCTTTCCTGCACTGCGTGCAGAACCAAACAAGACCAACTCTGTAACGGGAAAATTTCTCTCCTCCAACACCCGAAGGAATTCCTGGCCAACAGCTCCGCTGGCACCCACAATTGCGACTTTCATCTTTTCTATACTCTTATTCAATATTCTATTTAGTTCTGGTTGCAAAGATACATATTTCCACCTATCTTATAGAAAACTCGGCAAAAAAACAGAACTTTCTTAACAATTTATCAATGACGGAACAAGATTACATATAATCCTTTCACAACCACATCCACTTTTTTATTTATCCATTCCAACCACACAGGCCAACGTTTTCCATATTTATGCCAATATTTGACATAGTCGATACGCAACAATTTGTTTTCCGGATATAAGCGGACATCCAAGTCCAACTCTTCTATCCATTTTCTGTATCTTGCATCCAATTCTTCCAACTCTTTCGGCTCAAAATCCTTCCGCGGCATATCCAACAAATAAATTTTGTATAAGATTCTGACCCTGTTTGCCAAATATTGACGTATAAAATTTTTCCTTATTTCCGACAACTGCGCCTTATCATAAGTCCTATAAAACTCCAACAGTCCAGCAAACACCCTATCCAATTGGCGCACACTTTTCATAAGTACCTTCGGGTCCATCGTCTGCCCTTCCCTATCCATATTATATTGATAGACATTCAAAGGGAAAAATACAATCGTCTGCGCAACATATACAGGCACGGAAGCCCATTCTGTATCCGTATAGGAAATTCCTTCTGTTTGTCTATACCCCATATCACGTAACATCTGTGTCCGCCAGGCAATCGCATGCATCAGGAAGAAACGGATATATCCATCCTTGAGCACATCATCCAAATTATAGACACGCCCATATTCATACACCTCACGTCCCATTGTATTGTATTTAACCAATTGCCAACGCCCACCCGGCTCCAGTTGCGTGAAATGCGTCACAATCAAATCCACATTTACGTTTGCCATCTCGTCCAAAAGATGTTCCAACTCGCGTGTATCAAACCAGTCATCCGCATCCAAAATCTTCACATATTTTCCTTTGACCAAAGGCAAAGCCGCATTAATCGTTGAGCCATAATTACCATTAGGTTTGTCTATGACGTTAACCACATTCGGATAACGCTCCTTGTATTCATTGGCAACACGCAACGATTCGTCTTTACTCCCATCATTAACAACCATGACTTCCAACAAGTCATTATTGACAGCCGACACTAAAGAATCCAAACAACGCGGCAATAGCTGCTCCATATTGTAGGTCGGTATGATGATAGATAATAGCTTTTCCATATAATCCAATATGTTAATATTCAATTACTCCCTTTCCTTTATCTAAAAATACATACTTAGCATGTGTTCTACGTTTTGTTTTTTCTGGAATTTTCAGATAGTCGCCAAAGCTATCACACAATCGTCTATCCCAATTGCGTGGAACCGGAAATAAATGTCCCTCAAAATCCATTTCGGAAAGAGGAAAGATTTCATCTTCAGGAGTATACAATCCATATACATATCTTTCTGGAGTAGAAAACAAATATCTCTTCTTTTTTATTGCACATAAAAACTCAAAAATGGCCTTATGAAAACAATAAGAGAAAGGATACACACAATAGCAGATTATATTTTTCATAGAAATAGGAAGATGGTAATGCCAAAATCCATAAGCAAAACTTACCCTGCGTGACAGGTAACAAAATAACCCACGTGGCATTTCCGGATAGCGTACACTTTTAAACACATCAATAAATATTCCTTTAGAGTAATCCGAACGAAAAGAATCGAAATCATGGATATACAACGAGTTTTTATCTCTAATTTTCACTAATCCTGCACCCATCCCAGAATCTTTCTCTGTCTTTTCGGTCTGCAAAACAAGCCAATCAGGTAATTCCTCGCTACAAACTCTCAAAAAGCGCTCAAAATCATCTTCCAACACACATACATCCAAATCATCATCCCAAGGTATAAAACCTGCATGCCGAACAGCTCCCAACAAAGTTCCAAAATCTAACCAATAACGAATATCATGCTTATTGCACAATCGTTTTACTTCCAACAAAATATCCAGCATGCGTAATTGCACCTCGCGTAAACTCCCGGTTGCTCTCGGTATTTCCAATTCTGTCTTTGAGCGTATTTCCTGAAGATTCATAAATTTACCACTTGATTTTAGATGTTGTCCAATTCAAAAGATGACATGTCCAAAGCAGCCCGTATCACTTTGTCCATATCATAATATTTATATTCGGCAAGGCGTCCACCAATAAGGAAATTATCCAAATTCTCCAATTTTGCTCTGTAGGAAGCATACAATTTATCATTCTTCTGATTGTTCAAGGGGTAATAAGCCTCCTCCCCTTTGGTCCATTCATGGGGATATTCACGAGTGATTACCGTATGGGGTTGTGTACCAAATTCAAAATGCTTGTGTTCAATGATGCGTGTAAACGGAACTTCCCGTTCCGTATAGTTCACCACCGCATTTCCCTGATAGTTTGGCATCTCCAAGCGTTGGTGTTCAAAACGAAGACTGCGATACTGCAATTCTCCCAACTGGTAATCAAACAATTCGTCCAGCATTCCCGTATAAAGCACCTTATGCGCCAACGCCTCCAATTGTGCACGCTCCTTGCAAAAATCCACATTCAATTTCACCTCAACACCCTCCAACAGAGCATTGACCAATTGATTGTATCCACCAACAGGGATTCCTTGATATGGGTCATTAAAATAATTATTGTCAAACACAAGACGAACCGGCAAACGCTTGATGATAAACGGAGGAAGTTCCTTGGCTGAACATCCCCACTGCTTTTCCGTATAACCCTTTACAAGCGTTTCATAGACATCACGCCCTATAAGTTTCAGAGCCTGTTCTTCCAGGTTTTGTGGTTCTATGTCTGCATATTCCGCGCGTTGTTCTGCCAATTTCTCCTCTGCCTCTTGCGGTGTCTTCACCCCCCAAAGCTGATAGAAAGTATTCATATTAAATGGCAGGTTGTATAACCGGCCTTGATAATTGGCTACGGGGCTATTGGTATAGCGATTGAATTCCACAAAACGGTTTACATATCTCCAAACCTCTTTATCGGCAGTATGGAAAATGTGTGCCCCGTATTTATGCACATGAATTCCATCCACATCCTCACAATAGACATTTCCCCCTACATGAGGACGTCTGTCCACTACTAAGCAGCGTTTTCCCCGTTGCTTGGCTTCATGAGCAAAGACACATCCATAAAGCCCTGCTCCCACAATAAGATAATCATATGGTTTCATACATATTCATTGGTTATGCATCCGGTCGCCCTTCCTTCTTATACCGATAAGCGATAGTATATTTATCATACATTGTAATAGGCAACAGTAATGCACGCAAAGTTGCTATAAATTGATTCTTTTCCGGTGCATAAAATATTTTATTCCTGTTTTTTACCGACTCACATAAGAAAACAAAGCCACCATACCATTTCTTGTCACAATAGGCATTAATCATTTTCCTAGCCCCAGCGGTAGATGAAGACATAGGGAAACAGTCCAACAACAACCTTATTGCACATAGCCTATCATAAATAAGAGGTGCTATTTCTTTTCTTCTTTTAGGATTTATATTGCGCAAAACAAGTCTCATCGCATTCCCCCATGTTCGTTTAGACAAATCTCTACGTTCCTCTCCTTTTGTAACAGAAGCATCCGATCTTCGATGCCATGTCAGTGGAGAATTGACATATGTTATAGGGCATATACAATCCTCTTCTAATGCATTAGCTACTATAAACAAAATTCCATCATGAAACAAGTGATTATAAAGCCCCGAAAACATTGCTTGAGGAACATGTTCTATCATCTTATTAAAAAGTGAACGTCTCAATAACATAGTATGACCTAACACACAACCATTTCCAAAGATTATTTCCAAACCACAATTAGGGATTCTAGGATCTACAATATAATCAAATAAAGGCTTATCACCGTTAAACGGCGGTGAAGGATGATAGCAAATCCAACTATCTCCTATTGCATTTATCTGTTCCTCTATTTTCGTAAGTTCCCAAATATCATCCTGGTCTGAAAGCGCTATATAATCCCCCGTAGCATAAGCCATTGCTGTAAGAAAATTATCAGCAATACCCTTCCTTTGCTGCTTACGGTGTACCTGCATAAACGGATAACGTGCAGCATATTCCTCTAATACCGCCATTGTATCATCTGTACTTTGGTCATCCTGCACAATCAATTCATGGATGGGATAAGTTTGGTTGATAATAGTGTCCAATTGCTGCCGCAAATAAGGAGCACCATTATATGTACACATTACAACGGAAACTTTCTTCATATTAATTATCTATATGAATTATCAACGTACAATCACCCAAATCAATATTGTAACTATATTTCTTAAGACACAGGAACAGTAATTTGGAACAACCAGAATAATATCTATCATGCAATTCTATCATAAGAATTTTCACTTTAGAAAGCCATTCATGCGCCTGTTCATTAAACAAGTAACGTTCTCCACCTTCAATATCCATTTTAAGTATGTCTATCGTTTCCATTCCATATTGCTGCATCAGAGAAGGAATGGATATTGCACGAATAGGAGTCGGCTCTTCTGATTCTTCTAGACGGAAACAATTATTTGCCGTACCTTCATTTATAATTTTTAGATAGCATTCTTTATGAAATACACCCTTATTCACTGGAATTATATTTGGATAAGGTGCAACATTGACTTTCAGCATTTCAAAGTTCGATGCTTCCGGTTCGACCGTCACTATCTTTGCTTTCGGGAACTTAGAAGCTAAATAAGCACTTGTCAAACCAATATTACCTCCCAAGTCAATTATATTGTTAACAGGAAATTTCGGAGACACATCATAACTCTCCCTAACCTCCATTAATGTAGCAAAGTCAGACGTCCCCACACGCAAACAAACATCCTCACGAAATCCCTTGGGTCTCAAATGAATGTTCTTCCATTTCATACGATAAGCTATTGTCCATTTAAGTATCTGGCACAAACCAAGATTTTTCCATTCATCAGCCAACAACTGTATTTTTTCTGCCCGTTTCATAGTTTGCTATTTATAGGAATATCCTCCTGTTATTTTCAAAACCTCGCCATTCAGGAACTGGTTTTCTATGCAAAAATCGACCGCACTGGCAATTTCATCGGTGGTTGCAAAACGGTGTAATGCCGTCTTTGCACAAATATTCTCACGAATAACTGCCGGCTTGTTTTTTTGCCATTCAGAATCCACAAATCCCGGTGCAATGGCATTCACCGTGGTTTCCGTTCCCTCAAATTCCTTTACCAGATTTTGTGCAAGGGCATGCACCGCAGCTTTAGCCACTGCATAAGCCAACGAAGTTGCATGTGGCAGTATGCCCATCAGAGAGCCTATAAAAATAATACGTGAGTTGGGACATATATTTTCCCACAAATCACGTATTAAATAGAAATGTCCATTCACGCAAACCTGCATCACCTTTTCCCAGTCTTCATCAGAAATATCTTTTGCCGCTTTCCGCACAGTAGTGCCCGCATTGGCAACAATACAGCTAATCATCACCTTCTGCTGTTTCAAGGTATCAGCAAACTGATGTATGGCTTGTGCATCAGCCTGATCCAATTGAATAAAAAACAATCTGTCGACAAATCCTTCCAAACTTTTCTGCGCTGCCCGTTTTGCCTCCTCGTCATGCGCATAAGTAGCATAGACGGTATATCCTTTCTGAAGCAAATGAGTCACCACAGCCAAGCCAATGCCTTTGGTGCCACCAGTAACAATCGCATTTTTCATCTTACGTCCGGGTTTGGCTGGTGATCAATCTGTTCCTTTAACGCATGGTATTTGTCGACAATCTGCTTTTTAATGGAAGAGGTAGAAACCCCGCTACCATACGGAAAATAAAATACGGTAACACCCAATTCCTTCAGATAGTCGTATTTTCCCGTCCAATCATCTCCCACCACAAAGACATCGATATTGAGTTTCTTGACCAATTCCGTATGGTCAAGTGTGCGCTGGGGAATAACAATATCCGGGTATTTCAAGGCTTCAATGATAGCCAGACGTTCCTCAAAAGGAATGATAGGCGGTTTCTTATAAGAGCAAACCAATTCATCGGTACTGACTCCCACAATGAGGGTCTCGCCCAAACCGCGCGCATATTTAATCATTTTCAAGTGGTTGGAGTGGAACATATCGAATGTTCCGGATGTATATACTACCGTCTTGCCATTATACATACCATTCTGTTTTTAAGGAATGCACAAATATACAAAGTTATTCAGCAAATGACAAAAAAAACTATTTCCTAAAATCATTTTATCGTTCTCCCAACAAAACTGACGCCACGCGAGGCAACATTTTTTTCAACAACCAATTCAATACAGCCCCCAAACAGACGGCGCAAGCAACAGAAAAGAAATAGACACAAAGTGCTCCATATTCATTCTGGAACGACACAAAAAGGAAACAACACTTTTGTAACATCACTAAAAAAACTGCATGATATGCATATATAAAGAAACTGCTGTCAGACCAAAAATGGCTAATCTTCCAAGATTTGACCCTGATCAGATAATCCGTCAAAAATAGTGTTGCATAAATACCGACTATTACACATAATCGCCGGAAGTAAGCAATATATTCCCCATCATAAAAATACATTTCCAAAGCCATGCACAACGCATAAACCACTAAAAGTACACCTCCAATCTTGCCGGAAACTATCATGCTTTTCTTATATATACCATAATAAGCACCCAGCGAAAAATAAAAGAATGTTGCAGATGAAAGTACCTGACCACTAATCCCACAAAACCACAGAGCCCCTAAAAGAAACACAAACCAGTATTTGAGTTTAGTCAAGCAGAAATAAAGAAGCGGAGCCAAAAGCACAGCCAACATCAAATCACGAATAAACCACAATGGCGCATCCATGGGGAAGAGACCTCCATGAATATTCCAGAAAACCGATAGCCAATCATATAAGGTATAATCCACTACCAGTTTGTGCTTTCCCGACAAATCGGCCGGCATAAGAGAGGTGGCTTGTGCTACATAATAGATGAACACATACAACAGATTCCAAATGACATAAGGAACAAGCAAAGAATGAAAACGACTTTTGAGCTTATTCCAATACGTCTGTCCGTCCAGCCTTTGCATTTTGGCAAAAAACAAATATCCGGAAAAACAGAAAAACATAGGAATGGCAACCTGGCTCACAATATTCGAAAAGAAATATTGCACAGCTCCCATAAACGAGTAAGGTATCTCCGGGTTTGATATGTCATATTCCTTGATATACGCATGAATCATCACAATAGTTACCATTAAAGGCAAACGCAAAAACTGTATTACTTTTGACATGGCATTATCCATCATCCCGAAACGATTTTTCAATATAAAATCAGAAAAACATATTTATGCAAAAATAATCAACCTACTATATAAAAGCAAACGATACAGCACACCCGCCGCACCCGCCTACCACACAAAAATTTGTCAATCAAAAACTTATACGTTTTCTGTCGTATTTACAGTGAATTTTCTGGCTTTCCTCGCTGAAATTCCGTGTAAAGAAGTATTCCCTGCATTACACTATAACAAAATATCTTTGTCCCAAATTTAATAGCATGAGAACAAAATATTTATTTACCATTGCAAACTGTATCTTATGGGGTTGTCTTTCATTGTCAGCCCAAAGTCCAGTACAAACAGGAAAAGGCAGTTATGCCTCCTATACCCCCCTGTCGGAATCGAAAACCGATGAGCACAACGGAGACCAAAGCCGTTATCAGGAATACAAGACCCTCTATGTAAACGAGAATGCCGGTGCAGACAAAGGATGGCCGATTCCCAGCAATAAATGGTGGAGCTATTTAGTCAATTCACAATATTCCGGCAATATGTGGGTTTATCCTCAAGTGGTTAAAGCGGAAAATTATGGTATATACGTTGCCTATCCATCTTATTGGAATGACAACGGAACGGAGATGAAATGGAACAGCATGCTCCAAATCAAAGGCGACGACTTCAACCCTGCATCAGCCATTGCACAAGACTGGAGCGACTGGAGCATTGTAACACGATTAGAGGACGAAGAAAAAAGAATGGACGTTACCATGGCTCATGGCATTCCTTTTACCTTTGTAGAATGGAACGGCTTTTCGCCTATATTAACCCTGGACGGTGCTACCTTCTTCGATGGGAACGGAACAATTGAGACATTTCCCTATACAGGAAGTTGTATTGGTTTGCAAAGCGGAGAAGAAATATATGCTGTTTACGTGCCTGAAAATACCCGTTTCACCTATGCAGACGGCAGTTTATTCATCGACGTGCCCCATGAGAAGCATTTCCTTAGTATAGCCCTTTTAAGTTCGACCGAACAATTGGAAGATTTTGCATCCTATGCCTATGCCATTCCACGCCATACAAACGTATCATGGGATTATGATGTTGCACAAGGAAAAGTGACAACCACCTTTCATATCGAAGCAGAAGACCTACGCAACGGCACCCAACATACGGATGTTATGCAAGGTTTTATACCTCATCATTACAAACGCGCACAATTGGATTTTGAATTTACTCCCTACACTTTTCAAACTCCACGCGGCATGATGAAGATGGCAACCGGCAAACAGTTTTCCATCAGTTATGATTTCAAGGGAATCCTTCCCTACTTTGCAGCCCCCGATGAAACCGCAGCCACAGGAGCGCATCCTTTCAATATGAACCGTATGCGTCAGATGATAGAAGAATATTCCCAACAAGGTTCTTTTGGTGGGGACACCTATTGGGGCGGAAAAGGGCTGACACAAATGGCGCACTACATGGTCTATGCCTATGAGTTAGGCGAAATGGAGCTGTTCAATGCCTGCAAGACACGTCTGAAAGAAGCCCTTGTCAACTGGCTTACCTATACACCGGGAGAGGAAAGCTATTATTTTGCCCGCTATAACCGCTGGGGTTCTTTGGTGGGCTATAATACCAGTTATGGTTCAGACACCTTCAACGACCACCATTTCCACTATGGCTATTACACGTATGCCGGGGCTTTGCTCGCCCTTTTTGATGAAGAATTCAGAAACGACTATGGCGAAATGCTTACCCTATTGGCAAAAGATTACGCCAACTGGGATAGAAACGACACCCGTTTTCCACTTTTCCGCACATTAGACATCTGGGCAGGCCACTCCTATGCCGGAGGTTCCGGTGACAGCAACGGCAACGGCCAGGAATCCACCTCAGAAGCCATGCAAAGTTGGGGAGGCCTGTTCCTGCTTGGGGTAGCCCTCGACAATGCAGAAATGCGTGATGCCGGTGCTTTCGGCTGGGTAAACGAAAGCCGTGCAACAGCTGAATACTGGTTTGACCGCGATCGCGAAAACATTGATTACAGCAAATATACCCATCCCTACAGCAGCAACCTTACATCTGCCGGCGTAGGTTGGTGGACATGGTTCAGCGGCGACCCCGTATGGATGCACTCCATCCAATGGCTGCCCGTTTCCCCTTGTCTCGACTATCTGTCGGAAGACCTTGAATTTGCAGAATGGGAATATACGGAAATGTGGAACAAGAAGGAAGTGGGAGACTGGGACAAGCCCGGTGTCAACGCCAATGGTGATGCCACCGGTTTATTAGCAGACGAATCCGGTTTGGGCAATGTAGTACTTGCCTACCTGCAACAGTTCAACCCCGACTCAGCCGCAGCCGTATTCGATTGGGCCTGGCTCAACAATAAGAATTTAGCCAAAAATCCAGACACAGGCGGCATCAGCTATTACCTCATTCACAGCCACAGAAGCTATGGAGACATAGACTGGGGAGTACATGCTTCCATTGCTACCGCTACCGCGTACAACAAAAACGGAGAGATGACCTATGTGGCATATAACCCCTCGCACAGCGCACAGGAAATTACATTCTATCGTGACAATATCGAATTGGTAAGTTTCATGGCACCAGCCCGGAAAATGACCGTTTATCAAGACGAACCACACGCAGACCATGTCATTATCGAGGCAACCAGCATTGTCGAGCCCAACGATACAACGATCTGCACAGCCAAGGTTTATGACCAATATGGCATGGAATTCCCCGGAAACATTACATGGAGCAGCAACAAAGGAAGCATTACACCCAACGGCCTGCTGACCGCGACCTCACAATTAGGAGACACGATAACAGTGGTAGCCACTTTCAATGAATTGCACGACACCATCCATATTGCTGTCAACCACCTGCCTGTATTGACACAAGCCACACTAACCCCTCAGATAGAGTTGTTGGAAATTGGACAGGAAACAACATTTGAACTTATTGCCACCGACCAATACGGACAGGAATATACTGCCGACATTGCATGGGTTATTTCCTTAAACGGAGACAGCATCGGCAACCAGCCTCACTTTGTAGCCGAACAAAGCGGCATGTATCAAGTAAAAGCCCGTTTGGAAGGACAGGAATTTGTCAATGATTTTTTAGTTGCGCCCAACTTGCCTAATCTGGCTTTGCACAAAACTACTTACGAATCAGGCCATGAAAATGTCGGCACTTTACCTGAATATGCTACAGACGGAGATTACACCACCCGTTGGGGAAGCGAACACAGCGAACCCGAATGGATATATGTCGATTTAGGAGCAACGGCCTATATTGCCAGCGTCACCATCCATTGGGAAACCTCTTATGCTGCCGAATATGAAATACAAATATCCGACAATGGAAACGATTGGGAAACGGCTGCCCATCAATCGCTTGGACAAGGAGGGGTGGAAACACTGTCTATCCATGCCAAAGGACGTTATGTAAAGATGCTCGGACTCAAACGCAGCAACCAATATGGTTTCTCCTTCTATGAAATGGAAGTGAACGGCGTTTTTGAAGACGGCAATCCTGATGAACTGTTAGGAATACAAATCAGCCCCGATAATCACTTAATGAGACAATATGAACAAGTGGAGTTAAACGCCACCTGCTTCAACCGTTCAGGACAAGCAACAGCCATTACCCCCGTTTGGACGGTTGACCCAGCACAGGGACAAATATCTGATGAAGGCATCTTCACACCGACCTCATATGGCACTATGCATGTCAGTGCTACATACGACGGAATGACCGCCCAAGCGACATTCATTGTTGAAGAAGCCATCCGATTGGGCAGCATTGAGATAAGTCCAGAGAAAGCATTAGTAGTCAGCGGAGAAGAGCAAACATTTACCATCAATGGATTTGACCAGTTTGAAGTGCCCTTTGCCGTTGAGGATTTGAACATACAATTGCTTGACAGCAACAAACAAGTAACCGGCAAAGCCCAATTTGCAAACGGCATTTTCTATTCCAACCATATTGGCAACTACTATCTGATAGTCGGTCAAGGCAATGTAACAGATACGGCTTATATAGAAGTAAAAGACATTCTGGAAACCAATCTGGCATATCATAAAAACGTTACGGCAAGCTCAGAAGAGAATGTTGGAACGTTAGCTGTCAATGCAGTAGACGAAGACGAAACCAGCCGTTGGGGAAGCAAGCACAATGCCACACCGGAATGGTTGATGATTGACTTGGGCAAGTCATATAAGGTACACACGATTGAAATTCTTTGGGAAGCAGCCTCTGCAAAGGCCTATCAAGTACAACTTTCCACCGATTTGCAAAACTGGTATATTGCCGAAGACATAACCGATGGAGCCAGTGGAAGCCGTACCGATACATGGCACATAGACGAAACGGAAGCCCGATATGTGCGCATCTGGTGTACCGTGCGCAACATGCCACAATACGGTTACTCACTTTATGAAGTACGTGTTTTTGGAAATCATGCGAATGTGCCAAGCAACATAGAAGACACTGAAGATAGCGATATTCCTTATGTTGTAGATGGCCATAATGTCTATATCAAGGAACCAAGCCCCAAAGTATCACTTTATAACCTATTGGGGCAATCCTTGATTAGCTCTGGTTACCACACAGCTATCCATCTTCCAGGAAGCGGTGTATATCTGCTCTGCATCGGCCATGAAACCTACAAAATTCTGATTCAGTAATTCACTCTGATGATTATCAATAGATTATATAAAACATCCGCTATGACTCATCAACTCAGTCATAGCGGATGTTTTGTAAGAAAAACTCTTAATCAGAACAGTCCTACTATTTGGTTGATGAAGACAAGCAAAATAGCCAAAGGTGTCACGTATTTCAGCAGGAATACATAGACCTTTATATATTTCAATTTCAATGTGCCCTCATTGCTCAATTCCTGTTCCAAGCGTTTACGGTCCAAATGCCAACCCATAAACAAGGATATACCAATGCCACCTAAAGGCATGAGAATATAGGAAGTAAACTTGTCGAACAAATCAAAGAGGTTCAAACCAAACACACGGAACTCGCCCCATACTCCCATGGACAATGAGCAGGCAACTCCCAGGAGAGCTATCACTATAGAGACAATAATTGCAGTCACTTTTCGTGACCACTTCAACTCTTCACTGATATAGGCCGTAATCACTTCCAGCAAGGAGATGGTGGAAGTCAGAGCAGCAATACTCAGCAGCAGGAAAAACAAAATGGCCCATATATACCCCCCCGGCATTTGATTAAACACGGTCGGCAAGGTGATAAACACCAATTCCGGTCCTTGCGACGGATTGATTCCCATAGCAAAAACAGCCGGAAAAATCGTAATGGCACACAAGATGGCCATCAGCGTATCCAATCCCGTCACTTCCAAAGCTGTGCGTTCCAGGTTGGCCTGCTTGCTGATATAGGAGCCATAAGTTACCATGCACCCCATGCCCAGGCTCAAAGAGAAGAAGGCCTGTCCCATGGCACTCAATACCACTTTGGGCGTTATCTTGCTGAAATCAGGTGCAAACAGAAATTTCAAACCTTCCATACCCCCGGGCAAAGTGACAGAGCGTACACACAGCACAATCAGAATAAGAAACAAAAACGGCATCAGCATTTTAGCGCTCCGCTCTATACCCTTCTGTACTCCTGCCAATACAATGAAGCAATTCACAAACAAGAACAAGAGCATCCAAAGAACGGGTCGAACCGTGTCAGAACTAAATGCAGTAAATGCCAAAGATAAATCGGCGGGAGTTTTCCCTGAAAATCCATCCGTAACGGCCTGATAGATATATTCCAATGTCCAGCCACACACCACGGAATAGAATCCCATAATCAGTAAAGCACAGCACACTCCCATCACGCCTATCCATTGCCAATGTTTGACATGCGTAATCGCTCGAAAGGAACCGGCTACATTTGATTGTCCCATTCTACCCAATGTAAATTCGGACAGCATCAACGGCCATCCAATCATCAATGCACACAAAAGATAAACAATCAAAAAAGCAAATCCTCCATTCTGCCCCAATTCATACGGAAATCGCCAGATGTTTCCTAAACCGATGGCCGAACCTGCCGCAGCGGCCAACACGCCCAAACGGCTTCCAAAATTTACACGCTGTTTCTGTGACATATTCATTTTATACATAAAAAAAACACCCGAACATCTATCACAAAGAAAGATATTCGGGCACAAATATAGCATTTTGTTTGTAAATATCCTAATTCAGTTTCACTACAACATCTTTTGCCAACTGATCAAACTGTTTTAATTTATCATTATCAGGTTTTCCAGCCAATTCCACAGGAGCAGCAGAAGCTTCCCAACCGATGCCATCGGCAAATCCCTGTAGTGCGCGTAAACCTCCGCCTCCCCAACTGTATGATCCAAACAATGCCAATTGCCGATTTTTCAGTCCATAATGTTCCATTTCGCGGCAGAAAAGTTCCATCATAGGATGCATTCCACCATTATAGGCACAACTGCCCAATACTATTGATTTGCAACGCCATGCTTCACTAATCAGATAAGAAACATGCGTTTTTGACACATCATAGACACGTACATTGTTCACACCTTCCTCCACAATTTTTCCGGCAATGTAATCGGCCACCACTTCCGTATTGTGATACATGGAAGCAAACAGAACCAGTACAGCATTTTCAGCCTCATAGCGACTCCATTTATCATACAGCTCCACGGCATGAGCCGGATTTTTGCGCCACATTACACCGTGTAACGGACAAATACAGGAAACAGAAACGCCGTTTAGTTTAGCAAGTGCCTTCTGCACATGCAAGCTATGTTTTCCTACTATATTGGAATAATAGCGCCTCATCTCCGTTTCATAATCCCGCAAATCTATCTGATCGTCAAATACAGTTCCGTCCAGTGTTCCGAAAGCTCCGAAAGCATCTTGAGCAAACAGGACATTTTCAGTCAGGTCGTAAGTCATCATAGATTCCGGCCAGTGTACCATAGGAGTAGTGACAAAGCGCAAGATATGGTGTCCCAAGGGTAAATCTTCCCCGTCTTTCACCTCCTGGAAATTCTGAACAGTCCCCCAATAATTTTGCAATATTTTTAATGTAAACTTATTTCCAACCACCGTAACATGTGGAAAGGCTTCCAATATGTTTTTTATTTCTCCCGAGTGATCCGGTTCCATGTGGTTTACAACCAGATAATCCAATTCTCTTCCTCCTAACAATTGCTTGATTTCATCTGCAAAGGACCCGCCAGTTCCCAACTCCACCGTATCGAGGAGCGCTGTTTTCTGGTCAGCAATCAAATAAGAATTATAAGCAACCCCACCCGGCAGAGGCCACATATTTTCAAACAAAGGTTTCCGTCGGTCATTTACACCGATGTGATAAATCTTTCCACAAACATGATTTGCTTTCATAAATATATATTTAAAAGTTGAAATCAGTAGAGCAAAAAACTCCCCACCGCAAAGATAGGGAGTTTCTTTCATATAGATAAAACCAAACTAGTAATTCTCCTTCTTTATTTCAAAATAGGACTGCGGGTGCAAGCAAGCCGGACAGGTTTTAGGTGCCTCTTTTGCCTTATGTATATACCCGCAATTCCGACATTGCCAAATTACGACCCCTTCTTTTTCAAACACTCTTTTGGCCTCTATATTATGGAGGAAGGCCCGATAACGTTCTTCATGTCCTTGCTCTGCCACACTAATCATTCGATACATGGCAGCAATTTCGGGAAATCCTTCCTCTTCGGCAACACGTGCAAATTCCGGATAAAGGTCGGTCCATTCTTCGTTCTCTCCGTTAGCTGCCGCCAAAAGATTGTCGGCCGTCGTTCCAATTACACCAGCGGGAAAAGATGCAGTGATTTCACACATGCCACCTTCCAAATACTTGAACATACGTTTGGCATGTTCCTTTTCCTGATCAGCCGTTTCGGTAAAGATAGCCGCAATTTGTTCATAGCCTTCTTTCTTTGCAACACTCGCAAAATAGGTATAACGCATGCGAGCCTGTGACTCCCCGGCAAAAGAAGTCATCAGATTTTTTTCGGTTTGGGTTCCTTTGATAGTTTTCATAAACTTATTTCATTAAAGTGTTCGTTCGCAAATATAGCAAAGAGTTTTGAAATGAGAAATTTTCTCTGATTTATTTGCAGTTTCAGCCATCCGCTTGGCTACCTTTAGGATGCTTTTCATCACATATATCTGCACTTTTCTTTTTCTATGTTGTTTTTCTGACAGAAAATTTGGCTATTCCATTACAAATTGTTATCTTCGGCAAGCAATAGTATTCGTTCTTTTATTTAGTTTCCATGAAAGACACAACTGCCTTCTGCTGATTGCACAGCAACGAATCGTACCAAAAAAACATAACCATCGGGAGGGCAAAACCAAAAGGGCGATTAGGAAACTCCTAACCGCCCTTTTTTACATTATGTATTCCAATGAGAATTAAAAGGCATCAATGATAGCTTTGAAATCATCGGCTTTCAAAGAAGCTCCTCCAATAAGGCCACCATCAATATCGGGATTAGCAAACAATCCTGCTGCATTTTTGGCATTGCAGCTTCCTCCATAAAGGATTGTGCAATCTTCTGCAATCTGTTTGCCATATTTTTCTGCCACCAAGCCACGTATATAGGCATGGATTTCCTGAGCCTGCTCCGGTGTGGCGGTCAAACCTGTACCGATAGCCCAAACCGGTTCATAGCCCAATACAATGTTAGAAAATTCTTCTGCTGACAAATTGAAAACAGAACCCTCCAATTGAGCTTTAACCACTTCATTCTGTTTATTTGCTTCGCGTTCTTCCTTTACTTCGCCAATACAGAAGATTGGTTTCAAATCATGAGCCAATGCAAGTTTTACCTTTTCACGCAAGATATCAAACGTTTCATGATAATAAGCACGGCGCTCACTATGGCCCAAGATGCAATATTGTGCTCCCGTTGATTTTACCATAGCGGCACTTACTTCACCGGTATATGCACCACTCTCTTTGTCTGCGCAGTTTTCGGCAGCAACTTTAATAACAGAATCCTTCAACAATTCGCTCACCGTTGCCAAGTGAATAAACGGAGTTCCGATAATCACTTCACAATTGGGAGTTGCGTTCGACAATTTTTCTTTCAATTCCGTAGCCAAGGCTACACCTTCTTGCAGGGTTTTGTTCATTTTCCAGTTACCTGCGACAATGTTCTTTCTCATACTTTTTTAATAGTTAGTTATCTTTTTTATTACCTAAAAATCTTATCGTTTTTCACGTCACGCATATTCCACTTTCCGACAATTACCCCATCTTTCAGCAATACTATGCCCGGATTAGCACGAACAATGGTTTTAAGTGTAATTGGGTCTGTTCCACAAAATGGATATTCCGCTCCGGTCTGCTCCACAAACTCATCGACAATTGTTGATTCAGATCCAGTCAAGGCATAAAACATATAACCTTTCTGCTGTGCATCCGTATATAACTGGTTCAAACGTTGTGCCTGCTTGATATTGGTTTTTTCCAAATCGTACATAATGGCCAGAATCGTGTATCCTTCGTAATCGAGAACATCATAGGTGATATCATCAAAATTGGCATCCGTAATGGAAAAGTCATGAATTGGCGGTACATATCCCTGTTTTACCAATACAGACTTTTGGTCAACAAAGGTCCATGTGGAATCATCCTTCGGATAGTTCTCCAAAGTAAATTCCTGCTGGTGTCCGTCTTTTTCATAGATAAAAGTAATGTGATATTCATCGGCAGGAGCGCCTTCGGGTATTTCCATGCTTTTCTCTATGTCAGTACCTACCTTGTATGGACGAAAATCCATAAAAGGCAAGTGACACAGACAAACAATAGAAATCACTATACTGACCAGACAGAAGAATGCCATACCAGTCCACTCCACCCAATTGACAAACCATGTTTTTGCATAACGCTGTGTGGCAACCAACCAGATGGCCAAAGCCAGCAATACGATGTTCTTATAGAATGTGGTCCAATTATCGAGTACAATGGCATCCCCGAAACATCCACAGTCAGATACGGGATTTTCCAGGGCTATGTATAATGTAAGAGCTGTCATGAAAAGCATGAAGATGAAAGCCAGCCATGAAGTCAGTTTGTGTTTCAGATTGAACAACAGGGAACATCCTAAAGCAAATTCAAACATGGAAAGTGCAATGGACGCAGGCAAGGCAATCCACGTAAAATTAGGAAAGATTCCACCGAATGCATTAAGATAGTCCTCAATTTTATAGGCCGTTCCCAGCGGATCAATTGCTTTCACAAAGCCCGAAAAGATACATACAGCCCCAAAAATGGTTCTCGCAATTGCGGTAATTACATTCAGTGATTTTTCTTTCATAATAAATTGTTTTAAGTGATTATTTTACCATGCTTTCATTATGGCGAATCAATGCAAAGACTGCATAATTTATCATATCAAAATAATTGGCATCAATTCCCTCTGAGGCTATTGTTATACCAGCGTGATCTTCGATTTGCTTTGTCCGACAAATTTTTGTCAGTATAAGGTCTGTATAAGACTCTACCCTCATTTCCCGCCAAGCTTCTCCATAATCATGATTCTTACGCATCATCAGCTGTTTGGCTTGCTGAATGTAATCATCATAAAGGTGCAATGCAGTTTCGGTATCCATGTCGATGGTATCGGCGCATCCATATTGCAACTGAATCAGTCCAATCACTCCATAATTGACAATAGCTACAAACTCCCCATACATGTCATCTCCCACCATAGATTTTCCCGTAGTTTCTATACTACGGATACGCTTTGCCTTAATAAAGATTTGGTCTGTCAGTGATACGGGGCGCAAAATTCGCCATGAGGCCCCGTAATCATTGAGTTTTTTAACAAACAAGTCGCGGCAGGTTTTGATTACATCGTCATATTGCTTTGAAGTCTTCTCCAAATTCATAGCCCATAGCATTTTATGTTGCAAAGATAATTGATTTTGAACGTAATCACAATATAAGTCATTTATTTATTCCGATATTGCCCCCGATTATTATTGAATCTGACAAC
Organism: Candidatus Gallipaludibacter merdavium; assembly: GCA_017694875.1. GTDB lineage: Bacteria > Bacteroidota > Bacteroidia > Bacteroidales > Paludibacteraceae > Gallipaludibacter > Gallipaludibacter merdavium. The sequence goes on along the minus strand of JADIMG010000096.1, from coordinate 10,870 downwards.
TCCAATACGGAGACAGAACATCAAAAAAAATGACGACGGTACCATTATTATACGGCCTGTTGTGATGCCAGCAGAATTCTGTGCCGGTCATTTATCCTAGTAAACTCCTTCACCTCCAGTGTCTTGCATCCTGTATATTCTGACATATTAAAAGGGCTGCATCAAAATCCGTAATTTTGATGCAGCCCCCCTATCTTTTCCAAAGCAAACCACATTAAAGCAGTTTGTTGATTTTCTCGACAAGAGCACTTTTCGACGTAGCTCCCACCTGTTTGTCTACCAATTGTCCATTTTTGAAGAACAAAATGGTTGGGATATTTCTGATTCCAAATTCTGCGCTCACATCATCGTTGTCATCTACATTGACCTTGCCAATATTGACCTTACCTTCAAATTCGGCAGCCAATTCGTCAATGATGGGGGAAACCATTTTACATGGTCCACACCATGGAGCCCAAAAGTCGATAACAACTGGCTTTCCGCTGCTCAAAAGTTCTTTGTAATTAGCATCTGTAATTTCTAGTGCCATAATCGTTCTTTGTTAAGTGTTAGATAATTAATTATTTATTTTGCCCAATTGTCTTTGAGAGAGACTGTTCTGTTGAAAACAATATGCTCAGGTGTACTGTCCTTATCGACACAGAAATAACCCACCTTCTGGAACTGGAATTTATCCAAAGGTTTAACATTCTTCAGCCACGCTTCCACCTTACAGTTATTGACTACCTTAAGTGATTCCGGATTCAACAAATCATGGAAGTCGCCTTCATAAGAAGCTGGATTTTCTTCATTGAACAAACGGTCATACAATCTTACCTCTGCATTTACGCACGAGTTGACTTCCACCCAGTTGATAGTACTTTTCACTTTTCGGTTGCTTCCTGGCATACCACTCTTTGTATCTGGCAGGTAGTCACAATATACCTCCACCACATTACCATCTGCATCTTTCTTGCAACCAGTGCACAGTACGATATAAGCTCCCTTGAGTCGTACTTCGCGTCCTTCTGACAAACGATAGAAGCTTTTTGGAGCGTTCTCCATAAAATCATCACGCTCTATGTAAAGCTCACGTCCAAAAGTCATCTCACGTGTACCCAGTGCTTCATTATCCTGATTGTTTTCAATTGTCAGTTGCTCGGTTTGTCCTTCCGGATAATTATTGACAATCAATTTGATTGGATTCAAGATGGCACATACACGAGGTGTACGGAGCTTAAGGTCCTCACGGCAGGCATGTTCCAGCAATCCCACATCTATTATGCCTTCCACCTTTGTATAGCCAATCCGGTCAATAAAATCATGGATGGACTCCGGTGTGTATCCACGACGCCGCAGACCACAAATAGTCGGCATTCGGGGGTCATCCCATCCTGCCACCACTCCTTCCTGCACCAACTGGAGCATTTTCCGCTTACTCATTACGGTATAGGTAATGTTCAGACGGTTGAATTCGTATTGGCGCGGACGATAATCACTGTCCTTAAACTGGTCGATGAACCAATCATACAATGGGCGGTGCACCACAAATTCAAGTGTACAAATGGAATGGGTTACGCCCTCAAAGTAGTCAGACTGTCCATGTGCATAGTCGTACATAGGATAGGCTTTCCACTTTGTACCGGTTCTGTGATGCGGATGCGTAGTGATGATACGATACATAATCGGGTCACGGAAATGCATATTGGGCGAGGCCATGTCAATCTTGGCACGCAAAACCATAGCACCATCGGGCACCTCTCCACTGTTCATTTTCTGAAACAGTTCCAGGTTCTCTTCAATCGGTCTGTTTCTGTACGGACTCTCAATACCCGGTTGGGTTGGAGTACCTTTCTGTTGGGCTATCTGTTCGGCCGACTGCTCATCCACATAGGCCTTCCCGTCCTTAATCAGGCGTATTGCCAAATCCCACAATTGTTGGAAATAATCAGAAGCATAATATTCGTTTGCCCACTGATAACCCAACCACTGAATATCTTCCTTGATGGAATCAACATACTCCACATCTTCCTTTACCGGATTGGTGTCATCAAAACGGAGATTGCATATACCATGATATTTCTGAGCAATACCAAAATCCATACATATGGCCTTGGCATGTCCGATATGCAGGTAACCATTCGGCTCTGGCGGGAATCGGGTCTGTACACGTCCACCATTCTTTCCTTCCTTCAAATCCTGCTCTACAATTGCCTCAATAAAGTTGAGGCTTTTCTTGTTTTCTTCCATACCTTATCAAACTTGATCTATTTTAATCAAAATAACCCTTGATAATACCACGTGGGCTATTGCGAACAAACAATATTATCTCATCCCTTTCCTTGCTGGTCGGCAATTCGGCCTCCACTCTTTCAATGGCATGTGTAGTATTCATACCCATCTGATAGATATAGCGATATATCTCCTGTATGTCTCTGATTTGCTCATTGGTAAATCCACGACGGCGCAAACCGATAGAATTTACCCCCGCATAAGACAACGGATCACGTCCTGCCTTTACATAAGGTGGCACATCCTTTGTAACCCGGGATCCCCCTTGCAGCATAGCATGGGCACCGATACGGGTAAACTGATGAACCAACGAACCTCCACCAATTACTGCATAATCATCAATCACCACTTCTCCAGCCAATTGTGTTGCATTGGACATGATCACATGATTGCCCACCACACAATCGTGAGCCACATGGCAATAGGCCATAATCAAGCAATTGTTACCGACAACAGTCCTACCTTTTGAAGCTGTGCCACGGTGTATGGTTACGCATTCACGGATGGTTGTATCATCGCCGATTATTACCAAAGTATCCTCTCCCTTGAATTTCAAGTCTTGAGGTATAGCTCCAATTACAGCACCAGGAAAAATGGTACAGTTTTTACCAATGCGCACCCCTTCCATGATGGTCACATTTGACCCAATGCGTGTGCCTTCACCAATCTCCACATTTTTATCAATACTAACAAAAGGTTCAATTACCACCGTCGGTGCTATTTTTGCATCCGGATGTATGTATGCTAGAGGTTGTTTCATAAGTTATTGTTTTTGTCCTTTATTGATATGATGCATTATTATTTGTTCTTAACTATTTGAGCTACAAACTCTGCTTCTGTTGTGATTTTACCTCCTACGAAGCAATAACCTTTCACATTGGCCAATCCACGTCTTACCTCCGACATGAATTCCAGACGGAACACCAACGTATCGCCAGGAACTACTTTGTGTCTGAACTTCACATTGTCTATTTTCAGGAAATAAGTACTGTAACGTTCTGCATCCTCTTTGTCATGCAACACCAATATGCCAGCCGTTTGCGCCATGGCCTCTACCAACAGAACACCCGGCATAACCGGTTCTTGCGGAAAATGTCCCTGGAAAAACGGTTCATTGGTTGTCACGTTCTTCACACCTACAATCACCTTATCTGAAATAGACACAATCTTATCCACCAACAAGAAAGGATAGCGGTGGGGCAACAGTCTGCGAATCTGGTTAATATCATAAATAGGCGGAACACTGTCATCGTATACAGGAGCCTGCACTTCCTGGTGCTTGATTTGCTTACGAAGCGTCTTTGCAAATTCGGTATTGGTATGATGACCAGGACAGGATGCAATCACTTTTCCTTGAATCTGTTTACCAATCAACATCAGGTCACCCATTACATCCAACAGTTTGTGACGAGCCGGTTCATTGTCAAACTTCAACGGGCTCAAATAACCCAATTTATCGGCAGAAACCGTTGGTTGATGCATTTCCGACGCAATATGGTCAATCTGTTCCTGTGACAACGGCTTGTCATAAATCACCAATGCATTCTGCAAATCACCCCCCTTTATCAGATTGGCCTGCAACAAGGGTTCAATTTCACGTACAAAAACAAAGGTACGCGCATCAGCTATTTCCGTAGAGAAATCTTCCTTATGTTCCAGAGAAGCATATTGGTTGCTCAAAATGGGTGAAGGATAATCCACATGTACATCTACACTGAAATGGTCGTCCGGCAACAGCACAATCTTCGACTTTCCATCGGTAGAGACATATTCAATACGTTTGCGAACCACAAACATTTCGCGGTCTTCTTTCTGTTGCACCACACCTGCTTCCGCTATCGCCTGTATAAAGGGCCGTGCACTGCCATCCATTATTGGAAATTCTGGTGCATTAACCTCAATCAAGCAGTTGTCAATATCCGCAGCCGAGAGCGCAGCCATTGCATGCTCAATCGTACTTATTTTCCATTCCCCTTTTTCCAACACAGTTCCACGCTGTGTAGAGCTAACCAAATCGGATGTAGCTTCATAGCACGGTTGTCCCGGCAAATCGACACGTCTAATACAGATACCTGTATTTTCAGCTGCAGGCAAGAAAGTCAAACGGATATTCAAACCCGTATGCAGTCCTTTTCCTTCCAGCGTAAAAGAATTCGCCAATGTTTGCTGTTTCATATCTATCTATTTTAGCGTTATTTATTTTCCAATTGTTTTTCCAAAGCAGCTACTTTACGTTGCAAATCTGTAATTGTATGCTGCAAATCCGGCAGATTCTTATATACAACTGAAGCACGGCGGAAAATGTTCACAGGAATAGCCGGATAGCCCTGATATACACCTCCAGGATTCTTTATCGTGTTCGGAATGCCTGTTTGGGCGCCAAAAATGCTTCCATCGGCCACAGAAATATGCCCTGCAAAGCCTACCTGCCCAGCAACAATACATCTTTTTCCTATTTTGGTAGAACCGGCAACACCACTTTGGGAAGCCATTACCGTATCCTCACCAATCTCCACATTATGTGCAATCTGAATGAGATTATCCAATTTCACACCACGGCGTATCACCGTACTTCCCATGGTGGCACGGTCAACTACCGTATTGGCCTGTATTTCCACATCGTCTTCTATCACCACATTACCCACTTGCGGCAATTTATCGTATTTGCCATCGGCCTGTGGTGCAAATCCAAAGCCATCAGAGCCCAGCACAACACCATGTTGCAAGATGCATCGGTTGCCAATAACAGTACGGTCACCAATCTTCACACCGGCCTTAATCAAACAGTCATCACCTATCCGGGTATTGTCGTCAATAAAAGTATGGGGATATATTTGCGTATTCTTGCCAATCACAACCTGTTCGCCGACATATGCGAACGGCCCCACATATACATTTTCACCCAGCTTCGCACTTTCAGCCACATATGCCAACGGAGAAACACCTTGTTTTTTAGGTTTGACTGACTCTGCCAATTGCAGTAATCTTGCCAAGCTGTCATACGCATTTTCCACCCTAATCAAAGTTGCCCTTACAGGATGTTCCGCCACAAAACTATTGTTTACCAACACTATACTTGCATTTGTATCATAAATATAGTGTGTATATTTGGGATTTGACAAGAAGCTCAATGTTCCAGGCCGTCCTTCTTCTATTTTAGAAACGTCGCTTACCTTTACTTCTGCATCGCCTTCTACTGTACCTTGCAGGAAATCGGCTATCTGTTGCGCTGTAAATTCCATACTTTATTCTTTATACGTTATAATTGTGTATAATAGAGAAAATGTTTCTCCACCTTTTTGGTCAATACCTGAATGTTCAACATGTCAGAGGCGTCCGCTATATCCTTTATCGTTCCATCGTTATAGAGGATGTTGATACGGTCATCAGTTGCATTATATGTATCGGTTGACACCGTCTGCACGCCCCAGAAAAAGTTTGTTTCTTCGTCCGACAAGCCCAATGCCCCCTTGTACTGTTCTTTCAGTCGTTCAGATTCACTCTCTGGTACACTATCAGTCAGCACCTTCACCTTAAACAGCCTTCTGTTGACAAAGGCCTTGCATAAAAGAGAAAGTACCTTATCATCATGTTCCGCCCAAACCTTAATGGCAGTCCATATATCCGAATCATCCAGAGCTGCATACATATCCAACGTATGCGGGTCAGCAAAATCCTCTTTATTTACCCGTTTATACAAAAAGAACCGCAATGCGGGTGATGCAAACAACTCTTCTCCCCGTCTTGCAAGTTCCTGAGCCCGCTGCAATATTTTAATCAGCATCTGCTCTGCTGCCACCGAAGTTTTGTGCAGATAGACCTGCCAATACATCAAACGCCTTGCCACCAAAAACTTTTCTATGGAATAGATACCTTTGGCCTCTATCACCAAGCGGTCATCCACCACATTCAACATTTTGATTATGCGTGCCGAAGCAACCGTACCTTCATTTACGCCACAAAAAAAGCTGTCACGACACAAATAATCCAAGCGGTCCATATCCAACTGGCTGGACACCAACTGATGCAAGAAGCACTGGGGATGCGTGTTTTTAAATATACTTATTGCACGGTCCAACTGCCCATGCGTATCAGCATTTATCCTTTCCATCATGAGCAAAGACAGTTCTTCATGACCAATTCCACACACCAAAGTATGTTCCAATACATGTGAAAACGGTCCATGCCCAATGTCGTGCAGCAAAATGGCCAACTGTGCAGCTTCACCATCTTCACGGCTTATCTCCAAACCTTGCATGCGCAACTGCGTTATCGCCTCCACCATCAGATGCATGGCACCAATCGAATGCAAAAAACGGGTATGTACCGCACCTGGATAGACAAAGGAAGAAAGTCCCAATTGCCTTATCCGCGTCAAACGTTGCACATAAGGATGCTGTAGCATGTCGAGCACTCCGTGTCCCGATATATTGATAAACCCGAAAACCGGATCATTAATGATTTTCTTTTTCGTTGCCATACAGCCGGGTAAAAGTGCACAAAGGTACATATTATTTTGCAATGCACAAAAACTGTTAAACTCAAATCACTCCTTACATCAACAAAGCCAAGACCAACAAAATAAAGAAGATACATTTCATTCCGCACCCCACAGCAAACCACATGAGTAGATATATTTTCTGCTTTATTCAACACGGAAAGACATTTCCATCTTTACAAGTTGAAAAACAGAACGGGATATATCGCAGAGATACATCCCGTTCTTTATCATTGTAAAGTCAATCTATTTTTACAGCTCAGCCAAAATTGCCTTCAGCCATTCCCAGCAACGGGCTGTAGAGCTGATGCTTAACTGTTCGTTGGGAGAATGTACTCCTGTCATAGACGGACCAATGGAAATCATATCCAAATGTGGATATTTTTTCAAGAACAAGCCGCATTCCAATCCGGCATGGATAGCACGCACCTTCGGTTCTTTTCCTGCTACAGTCACAAAAGTTTTCTGTGCCACCTTCAGCAATGCAGAATTTACATTCGGCTGCCATCCCGGATAGCCATCACCGTGACTTACTTCTGCCCCTGCCAATAAGAAGACAGCCTCCACTTTGTTCATAATATCATATTTCGATGATTCAATGGAACTGCGTTGGCTTGTATTCACCACCAGATATTCACCTTCCATTTTCACAGAAGCCATATTGGTAGATGTTTCCACCAATCCCGGCATTGTGCGGCTCATGGCAAATACGCCGTGGGGACAAGCATACAAAGCCTGCAACACTCGGTTTGCAAAAGCCTTCGTAAAGACTGTCTTTGGCATTTCTTCCGTTTCAAGCGACAAGGTCACTCCCTTGTCAGTCAAAGCCAATTCATTTTCCACTTCTGCCGCAAAGTGGTTCAGTTCCACGCGCAAGGTTTCCTTGTAGCCCATGGGCACACAAACCACCGCCCACGCTTCACGTGCAATGGCATTACGCAAATTGCCACCATCCATCATGGCTATGCGTAAATCGGTAGCCTTGTTTACTTTCCACAAGTAGCGCACCAATATTTTATTGGCATTGCCGCGTCCCTTCTCAATATCATCGCCAGAGTGACCGCCAAGCAATCCACTCACCTTGATGCGAGCACTGAAATAGCCTTCAGGAGCCGCTTCCTGTTCCATTTTGAATTTTGCCAAAGTATCGATGCCACCGGCACATCCAATAAATATTTCTCCATCATCTTCAGAGTCCAAATTAATCAGACGTGTTCCACTGAAGAAGCCGTCTTTCAATGCAAAAGCACCCGTCAATCCAGTTTCTTCATCCACCGTGAACAGACAATCTACCGCAGGATGCTTCAAATCATTTGCAGCCAATACTGCCAATGCCATAGCCATACCAATACCATTATCGGCCCCCAGTGTAGTGCCCTTTGCTTTCAACCAATCACCATCCACGTATGTTTCAATCGGATCGGTCAAGAAGTTATGGTTTACATCGGCATTCTTCTCACATACCATATCAGTATGTGCCTGCAACACAACCCCTGGTTTATTTTCATAGCCCGGCGTAGCTGGTTTGCTTATCACTACATTATTCGCTTCGTCCGTTTTGCAGGCCAGATTGTGCTTTGCTGCAAATTGACGCAAATACTCCATTATTTTCTCCTCTTTTTTAGAGGGACGCGGAATTTGGGTAATCGGTTCAAACTGCTCGAATACCGCTCTTGGTTCCAAATTTTTCATTGTCATCTATTTTTTATTTTGCCAATTTCACTTCTTTCTTCTCGGTAGGTGCAATTATACGCAGATATTCTTCAGGATACCCAGGACGAATAATCTCCTCGGCTATACCCGCTTCATTTGTCACAAACTTGCCGTCAGCCTCTTTTTTAATCACACCATCCATATATTTCACCAACAGATATTCACCTAATTTTTTCCATGCTGCAGTTGATTGTTCGGCTTGCTCACAGGAAAAGTGGGTCAATATATTACGTGCAGCAGCAGTATCCATACCTTCCACAGCTTTGTCTATTGCCGGAACCAATACATTGAAATAATCTTCCCACGCCTTTTGCTGCTTGCGGATATCTTTCAACATATCCCCATATCGGGAATACGCAAAATTAGCCACTGCATTGTAAGTCCAAAACGCGGAAGTAGACGAATATTTGACCAGAGAGCCATTGCCTTCCTTAAAACACATTGGCACCTCAGTTATACCACAATACATTGGTACATACAGATTGGTTGCGGCATCGTCAACACCAAACCACAAGATACCTCCTACCGGATTGGGTAACCAGCTACGCATTTGAGCTACAAAAGAGAACCCCGTCTGTTGGGTTGCAGTTGGACGGGCAAACCAGTAGGTTTCTCCTTCCAATTCAAAAGAGAGCGGAGTATGGCGCATTTTGCTATTGAAAGAACCAGCCCCTATGCCTTGTGTGATATCCAACTCCGTTCCTTCGTATTGATCGCGCATATAATTCTTGAAATCCTGTGCCGATACTTTCTTGTCTGGTTTAATCCACAATGGCATACGTTCCTTAGTCTCACCCTTAATATAGGTGATATACTTGTCCATTTCAGCATTTACCTGACGGAAAAAGCTCCATACACGTGCTTCGCACACCCATAAGCTACTAAAATCCATTGGATTGTACGTATCTGAAAAGCTGAAATCCTTGTCTTTACCTTTAAAATACCCTTGTTTGCGCGCAAAACTTATCACATCAGGCGAATACATCCAATTTTCCTTATCCTCAAAATTGATTTGTGTAATACGTGCCTGATTGGCATGTCCCGAAACGCAATCATCCGGAATACGGGCAGCCACCCATACAGCTCCCTTGTTACCCGGACCTTTTCCTATCAATTCCATAATCCATACTTCATTGGGGTCGGCAATGGAAAAAGATTCACCAGAGCTGTAATAGCCATATTCAGCAACAAGACTGGTCATCAACTGGATAGCCTCGCGTGCGGTCTTGCAACGTTGCAATGCAATGTATATCAAGCTGCCATAGTCAATCAAACCGGTTGTATCAACCAGTTCCGGACGTCCACCCCAAGTTGTTTCCCCTATCGCCAACTGATGCTCGTTCATATTACCTATCACAGAATAGGTTTCTGGCGCTTCGGGAATTTCACCTAAATATTTGCCCGTATCCCATTCATATACAGGACGCATGGTTCCAGGTGCATGTGCTGCAGCCGGATAACGATACAATACGCCATACAATGAATAGGAATCGGCGGCATAACTAATCAAAGTTGAACCGTCGACGGTGGCATTTTTTCCCGCCAGAAAATTAGTGCACGCCCAAGAAGAGCCAATAGCGGATAGACTCAGGGCAGCAGCGATAATGAAACTTTTTCTCATGGTTGTTGTCGTTTTGAATTTATACTACGGCAACAAAAATAGAAATTTGTTCCCATTCTGGCAATAGCCACACATGACTGCCCGTCATTTCATCGAGAACATTACTGTTGGGCATTGTCCTTTTTCATTCGGGAAGGATTTTTGGGGAACCAACCACGCTCTACACGCTTTTTCTGTTCAAACACTTCAAAGATGCTCCAAAAACAAGAAAAAGAAGTTACTCCCAACAAGATAGAGCCAATCAAGGCATCCAAACACAAAGAGAGACACAAAGTAAGAAGACCTGCTATGAAAAACAGCCACCAACTTTTCACCCCCCAATAATATTCAGCCTTAATCACCAAAGGATGAAACAAGCCAATTATCAGAAATGTAGCAGCTCCTACCAGGAGCCCTTCATAATGAAGCGTTTCCAACAAGGACATGACAGAAAGAAACATAGAGCAACTATTTAAAATATTTTCCTACCACCGGCAAATTGTGAAGCGGAAAATCACGCCTCACTATCATAGCCAAATAAACCAACAAGAGTACCGTGTTAATGGTATAATTCAACCAGATTCTATCCGACTTGAAATAATATGAAATAGCCAGAAATGCCAATGCCACAATTGTATACAATCCCATAGAACGCAGGTCGTATGGTATTTTCATATATTTCTGACCAACAAAATAGGATACTAACATCATGACGAAATAGCAGGCGAATGACGCCCACGCAGACGCCATATAACTAATTCGAGGAACAAACAACACATTTACCAAAA
>JADIMG010000095.1 GCA_017694875.1 Candidatus Gallipaludibacter merdavium | reverse complement strand
ATTTTCGATTGGCCTCTCTTGAAGATTGAGCTGAAAACAGTTCATGCAACAAGAATGCCTTTTCAAGAAATGTTTTCTCGGCCAAAGCCGTAGGTATCATAACCTGCTTGATGGTTGTGCTGATAGGTAATGTATCTTCTAAAATGCTTGTTACCGCTGCTTTTGCCATGGGTTCGAGTAAGGAACGAGCACCTATCTCCAGTTTTACTTCCGAATTCAAATAGGGTAAATCTTCATCGAAAAGAGATTTGTAGCTAATGTGTATCACTCTGGGTTCCGGATATGTTCCATCACCCTCGCCGTCAGGATCGGATTCCACTTGAAGCCATTGCTCCATACCTGTTTCTGAAACAGCTTTTTGCAGTGAACGGCAAAGTTCATCACGTACAAAAATGGACGAAGTTTTACGTAGTCGCTTGATTTGCTTTTTCGTCAAATCGCCCTCAAAGCCCCAAATGGAAGGGTCTATGGCTAAGTCGATGTCTTCGGAGAATCTGCGTATCACTTTCCACACTTTGCTAAGCGATGTACCTCCTTTGAATACAAGACGATTTGCAATGGGTAATGAGAACACTATTTGTAGAACCACAGTTACCCATAAATCTTTTTCTACAGCCTGAACGGGCAAACCAGTTTTGTTGGCTGCCTGAGTAAGCACCATTCGCTGTTGCTCCTTGGATAGTTGGAAATAATTATTCATACGCTTGTCTTGTGAAGGTTCTTATCCATGCCGGCATGAGTGCTTCGTCTGCCAACACTTTTTCCCTTTGTTCTTTCTGAAGCACGTTCTTAATTTGTTTGGCAATATCGTCCGTTACATTATCTTTCCCTATTTCCTTTAAGGCAAACGTGACAAGCATTGCAAGCGGATTGGTGAATGAGAGATTTTTGGGAGTCGTATATTTGAACTGTATCGAGCGGCCATTTCCAAGGTTTACCTTACGTGGTGCCCCATCTGTCAGATAAACTATATTCATGGGAACTTGGGTAGATATGCCCAATTTGTTTAGGGCGTAAACACCAGTCGGTACAATACGTGCCTTATCCCTACGGGCTATCATCTCGGCTATCTGTTCTATGGAGGGCATCAATACGCCAAGTCCCAAAACTGTGTCAATCTCTGGATATGTGTATATGCCTCTCGCCAGACGGATGATGTCACCTTTGGTTGTCAGTCGCTCAAGGCTTTTGCCCACAGCCTTCACTTCACCGTATGACGTAAAATCAGAAGGAAAGAAGATGCTTCCTCTTCCCTTATCTTTTATCGCTGCCAAAATATTGTCTTCTATACTTGCCATTACATTGTATTTGTCGCAAAATTATAAATTATTCGCGACAATCCCAAAGATTGGGCAAAATATGAAGCTTTATTTGGCATTACTTGTAGGGATACTATGTGTCCAACGAGCTTAATCGTAACATTTACCTTCCTAATTCTGCGTAAACAAACGGTTTCAGTTAGGGATATTTAGTGAGTTTCATAAGAAATAGGGAAATACGCAATATCCTGATATTCAGCAAATATTAATAAAATAACCTATCACAAAACATCATCTTATCGTTCTCATAATCTGGAGGTCCCAGGTTCAAGCCCTGGCTGGTCCACTCGAAAGCAAAGCGTTAATTACACGAAATCAAGCAGTTAACGCTTTTATTTTTGCCCTCTTTATGCTCCTGTGGCAATCTTAAACATACAGCTATCTGTGCCTTTCACATCGTTTGTTGACTAATTGTTGACTAATTAAAAGATGTACAAGATGCTGACTATCAAAGCAGAAATCAAGAAGCAAGAACAGAAGTTGGATGGAACGTACAATGTCAAGCTACGGTTTACCCTTGACCGGAAAGTAAAGCGTTTGTCAACGAGTTTGTTTGTCACCAACAAAGACTTAACCAAAGACCTGAAAATCAAACAGACATCACCTATCAGGCAAGAAGTGAACAACCTGATTCGCAGTTATCAAGAGAAGTGTGCCAAGCTACAAATTGAACTAAACCATTATACACTTGATGAAGTAATGGACTATTTGGACGGTGAACGTCAGAAGCAGCAAACTATTGACTTTATAAAGTTCAGCCGTGAATGGATAGCCTCAACCACTATTAAAGGTGCACCCAATTATACTTCTGCCCTTAATGCGCTAATCCGCTTCATTGGTAAAGAAGAATTGGACGTGAATCTGATAACCCTTGACTTCTTAGAGAACTTCAAAGCGTTTTTGAATAAAGAGCGTGAAGCACGTACCAAGAAACTGATGGCGCAAGGCAAGCGTGTCCCCTCCAACCGTTCTTTGTCCCTCTATTTGGTGAGCATCAAAAAGCTATTCAATGAAGCTAAGAAGAAGTACAACAGAAAAGACAAGAATCTGATTCTGATACCCCACTCACCTTTTGAGGACTTCACTATTCCCAAGCAGGAAGCCACACGCAAGAGAGCCATATCCACAGACATCATAAAGAAGATATGGAAGTTGCCTTATAAAGACATGAAGAAAGGCTATAAAGCCACTTGCCGCTATAATTTGGCAAAAGATTGCTTTATTCTCTCATTCTGTTTAATGGGAATCAATTCAGCAGACCTTTATAATGCCACAGAAATGAAGAATAACACTATCACCTATTATAGAACCAAAACGAAAGACCGCAGATTGGATAATGCGAAGATGGTAGTAGATGTTCCTCAAATAATTTTGCCTTTAATAGAGAAGTACAA
>JADIMG010000094.1 GCA_017694875.1 Candidatus Gallipaludibacter merdavium | reverse complement strand
GGTATTGAAGCTGACGGAGTTCGTAACAGCCAACGAGCTGGCTGTCATGATGAATGTTTCTGTCAATCAGATTATTGCAACATGTATGAGTCTGGGACTGATGGTTTCCATCAACCAGCGCCTCGATGCGGAAACCATCAATATTGTGGCTGAAGAATTCGGTTTCACCACCGAATATGTTACGGCCGATTTGGCGTCGGCTATCCAACAGGATGATGAAGAATATACAGAAGCAGACCTGGTTCCCCGTCCACCAATTGTAACGGTGATGGGACACGTTGACCACGGTAAAACTTCCTTGCTCGACCACATCCGCAATACAAACGTTATTGCCGGTGAAGCTGGCGGCATTACCCAGCACATTGGCGCCTATAGCGTAACATTGAAAAATGGACAACAAATTACCTTCCTGGACACACCTGGTCACGAAGCATTTACTGCCATGCGTGCACGTGGAGCCAAGGTAACCGATATAGCCATTATCATCATTGCGGCTGACGACAATGTGATGCCTCAAACAATAGAAGCTATCAATCATGCTTCTGCTGCAGGCGTACCTATGATATTCGCCATCAATAAAATAGATAAACCGGGCGCCAATCCGGAAAAAATCAAGGAAACACTGGCTAATATGAACTACCTGGTGGAAGACTGGGGTGGCAAATACCAATCACAGGATATCTCCGCCAAAAAGGGAACCGGTGTATATGAGCTGCTGGAAAAAGTATTGCTGGAAGCCGAAATGCTGGACTTGAAAGCCAATCCAAAGAAACGAGCAACCGGTACCATTATTGAATCATCACTCGACAAAGGTAGAGGATATGTATCAACCGTTCTCGTGAGCGACGGTACACTGCATCAGGGTGATATTGTCCTGGCTGGTATATATCATGGAAAAGTGAAAGCCATGTTCAACGAACGTAACCAGAAAATAACGGAAGTGCGCCCCGGTGAACCTGCCTTCATTCTTGGTTTGGACGGTGCTCCACAAGCTGGTGACAATTTCAATGTAATGCCGACCGAACAGGAAGCACGCGAAATAGCGAATAAACGCGAGCAATTGCAACGCGAACAAGACAGACGCACACACAAACACTTTACACTGGATGAACTGGGCAGACGCATTGCCCTCGGCGACTTCAAGGAATTGAACATCATTGTAAAAGGTGATGTGGATGGTTCTGTGGAAGCCTTGTCTGACTCACTGATTAAACTGTCAACAGAAAATATCCAGGTAAATGTAATCCACAAGGCAGTGGGAGCCATATCAGACTCGGATATTCTTCTTGCAGCCGCCTCAAACGCCATCATCTGTGGTTTCCAGGTACGTCCGACAGCATCCGCCCGTAAAATGGCAGAGAAAGAAGAAATCGACATTCGCCTGTATTCCATCATTTATGATGCCATAGAAGAAATCAAGGCAGCAATGGAAGGAATGCTTGCTCCTGAAGTGAAAGAAGAAGTAACGGCCACCTTGGAAGTATTGGAAACATTCAAAATCACCAAAGTGGGTACAGTTGCCGGATGTATTGTACGTGAAGGCAAAATTAAGAGAACCAACAAAGTACGTCTAATCCGCGACGGCATTGTTGTATTTACCGGTGAATTGGCATCATTAAAGCGTATGAAGGACGACGTAAAAGAAGTTGGTGTAAACTACGAATGCGGCTTGAACCTGAAAAATTACAATGATGTAAAAGTCGGTGATTTGATTGAAAGTTTTGAGGAAATCGAGGTAAAGAAAGCATTGTAAAATTTGGCAGAATAAAATAAATGCACTATCTTTGCACCCGCAATTGAGGATGGCGCGATAGCTCAGCTGGTTAGAGCGCATGATTCATAATCATGAGGTCCCCAGTTCAATCCTGGGTCGCGCTACAAGAGAGGAGGAACCTATGTTCCTCCTCTTTTTGTTTTCACACAAAATAAATAAGATAAAATCATTTCGTAATTTCAGATATTATCGCTATTTTCGCACCTACAAAAAACAGATTGATTGCTTATAAAAAATAAATGTACTATGGAAGAGAAAACACGTTATTCAGATGCTGAATTGGAAGAATTTAAAGCCATTATACTATCCAAACTAGCTAAAGCGCAAGCAGAATATGAAGAATTGCGTGAAGCCATTGCCAACAGTGGCAATGACGTTATGGACACAGCACCTACCTTCAAGGTATTGGAAGAAGGTGCAACTACGCTGAATAAGGAAGAGGCTGGCCGACTGGCACAACGTCAAATGAAATTTATACAGCACCTGCAAGCCGCATTGGTACGCATAGAAAACAAGACATACGGCATATGCAGGGAAACGGGCAAGCTTATTCCCAAGGAACGCCTAAGGGCTGTGCCTCATGCCACACTAAGCATCGAAGCAAAGAGTAAATAAACGTTGTAATAAAACCTTATATATTTGCTGATTTGGGTCGTTGTCCACCTCCTAAAATCAGCAAATATCATTTGTTATGTCAGAGAAAAAAAATCGTTTACTGGTCGGTCTGTTCATTGTACTGATATTGTTGATTGACCAGATTAGCAAGTTCTACATCAAACTCCACTTTCCACTGGGCGGTTATATTGAAATATTGCCGTGGTTTCAGATTTGTTTTGTGGAAAACCCGGGCATGGCTTTCGGATGGGAATTTTTCGATAAACTATTCCTCACACTCTTCAGAATAATCGTTGCAGGAGTTATGTGCTATTACTTGCACAAACTGATAAAACGTCACGCCAAAACCGGCTATCTGCTTACGATAGCACTGGTTATCGCCGGAGCATTGGGCAATATCATAGACTGCATGTTTTATGGACTGATTTTTAGCGAAAGTACACCATTCAGCATAGCTACATTCATGCCGGAAAACGGCGGATATGCACCTTTCCTTTATGGGAAAGTGGTTGACATGCTGTATTTTCCCCTCATCCACAATGACATGGGGGAAGTGCTGTTCTTTAAACCTGTGTTCAACATTGCTGATTCGGCTATTACCATAGCAGTATTCCTTATACTTATCTTCTATAGAAAGGAACTGAATGACAGTCTTGAAAAGAAAGAAAAAAAAGCAGCTTAAGGACATTCTGATGAGGATGTGGTTCATCACAGTGCTGGCCGCCATCTTTATTGGATGTTCTTCACGACCTGACGGGGTGCTGAACCGAAAGGAGATGACCCGTTTACTGATTGACTTGCACAAAGCCGATGGCATTATATATGTTGCCGGCAAACAATATGGCTATTCGGAAGAGAAGACTATATGCTATCAAAACGTCTTGAACAAGCACCACGTATCGCAAGCCCAATTTGACTCTTCACTTGTATGGTATACAGCCAATCCCAAAATCTTTGAAAAAATATACATTGATGTCATTGCCGAACTGGAGGAAGAAATCGCTATGACCAAAGTGCCCCCCGAGATACCGAAAGACGTCACATGTCCCAGTAAAAGCTATTGGGACGGAATGTGTGCCCTCCGTATAGATACATTGCCCGACACGCCCAAAAGATGGATATACCTGATGCTTGACTCATGCAGCTATATGGATGTGTTTAAGGATACTACCGCCCTACTGGCACCATTGAGTAACACGGTTACCATTCAAGACTCCACCGCAAATGAACAAAACAAAAGTCTCAGGAAATTCATTGTCAAATGATTAAGCGCTATCTTTCCACACTTTTATTTTACAACGAAAAGCTGGTCAAAAACTGCGTCATCGGCATGGATGCATCACACAAGGTTGTAGAAATCATCCCATTGGAGAAATGTCCAACAGAAACAGCGCATACCCTATTCTATGACGGAATCATCAGCGGAGAACTTAGAAACAATGACATCAGCTTGCCTGACCTAAACGGGCAGGACGCTTTTCTTTCCTTTTTCAAAAACAACACCCTACCTATTGAGTTGAATCAAAGAAACCACATTGTACTCTGGAAAAACATCCACCTTGTGGAATGGCATTTCAAATCCAAAACCTTGCCGACAGAACTATAAGAATACAGCAGGCATTTGTCATTCTTCTTCATCAGAAACGACTTCATCGACAGATAAAATTCCGTCGGGCAAATCCATAATGATTTTTTTCTTATCGAGCTGGATGTCGACAACCAATTCATCTACAGCCGGAATGTAGATTTCTTCGTTTCCATAATGAACTACAAATAGAACATTAGCAGTTGAGTCATCGACGAAAGTAATTTCACCCACCTCTCCCACATGTTCATCGAAAAGATGAAAACCGATAAAATCATTCCACGTCATATTTTCATGCGTCAGCGCCGGCTTGAAACTCAAAGGCAAATAAATGGACGCCCCAATCAGCTTGCTCGCCTCTGTTTCTGTATCAACCCCTTCAAACTTAACAATTGCAGATGTATCATTTTTAAACCTATATTCCTCCAAAAAGAATGGCACCAAAAAAGAACCTACATCCAGGATCAAAAATTCCGCATCAGAATCATCAAAACTGAAGTCAGTAAATTCGCACACCACCTCACCCTGCAGAGAATGTGTTTTACACACCTTACCGATAAGAAATAGTTCTTTTTTATCAATCATGCAAGCAATTTTTATATCACACGGCGAAAATACAAAAATAGAAGCAAATTGTCCACATAAGGCGTCAGAAATTATACATGAAAGAGATTATATATAACTACATTTGCAAATAGGAAATTGGATAATAAAATAACTATATCGAGCAAAATCATGTTAAAGCAATTATTGATTACCTGTGTCAGCACGCTGTGTATAATATCGTGTACTGAGACCCAAAAACAGTCTATAGATCCATTTCAGACAACCACCCAGATGGATGTGGAAGCGCTATATAAAAAGACCAAGGCTGAGATGCCTAAAGTAACAGTACCTACATTCCCGGAAATGACGGTGAATATCAAGTCGTTTGGGGCACAAGGCAATGGCGTATTCATGAACACGGAAGCCATTCAGACTGCTATTGACAATGTCTGTGAAGCGGGTGGAGGTACCGTGGTTATTCCTGCAGGTGTATGGATGACAGGACCAATCGTTTTGAAAAACAACGTAAGATTATATACAGAACCTTGCGCACTGATTGTCTTTTCACCCAATTATATGGACTATCCAATCATTGAAACCAGTTTTGAAGGGGTTGATACGAAAAGATGTCAATCTCCCATCTCAGCAAGGGGAGCAAAAAATATAGCCATTACCGGACACGGAACATTTAATGGTTCAGGTGATGCATGGCGACCGGTCAAGAAGTCAAAAGTAACTGGCAACCAATGGAAAGAATTCCTTAGCAGAGGGGGCGTTGTAAATGAGAAAGGAGATATGTGGTTTCCGTATGAAAGTTCCCTCTATGGCCAAAGTCTATGCGTTGACCAAAATGTACCTGCCAATGTTAAAGATGACGAATGGGAGAGAATACATTCCTTCCTGCGTCCAGTAATGGTCAGCTTTATTGAATGTGATGGCATTTTGCTGGAAGGTGTTACATTCGAAAATTCACCAGCATGGAACATACATCCACTTATGTCCAATAATATCATTATCAATGATTTGACAGTCAGAAATCCATGGTACTCACAAAATGGTGATGGAATTGATATCGAATCATGTTCAAATACGCTTATTATAAACAGCAATTTCGACGTTGGCGATGACGCCATATGCATGAAATCCGGTAAAAACGAAGACGGCAGAGAACGTGGTATCCCGACAGAGAATGTATTGGTAAATAACTGCACCG
Source organism: Candidatus Gallipaludibacter merdavium (assembly GCA_017694875.1). Classification (GTDB taxonomy): domain Bacteria; phylum Bacteroidota; class Bacteroidia; order Bacteroidales; family Paludibacteraceae; genus Gallipaludibacter; species Gallipaludibacter merdavium. Next base: position 2,424 of record JADIMG010000094.1, on the reverse strand, counting down.
TTTACCATGGTCATGGTGGTTTTGTGGTTGGAAGCGAAATGTCTGGAGATATCCGAAACATATATGTAGAGAATTGTGTATTTATAGGTACAGACATTGGTTTAAGATTCAAAAGTACCAGAGGCCGTGGGGGTATTGTAGAAAATATTCACATACAAAATATCTACATGAAGGATATTCCGACAGACCCGTTGCTGTTTGATTTATTCTATGGCGGGAAAGGTGCCGGAGAAGAGACGGAAGAGGAAATTATGGCACGTATGCAGGCCAATATTCCACCTGTAAGCATAGAAACGCCACAATTTAAAGATATCTATATAAAGAATGTCACTTGTGCCGGAGCTAAAAGAGCTATGCTTTTTAATGGTTTACCAGAAATGAAAATAAAGAATGTTCAATTGGACAGCATTTTCATTCAGGCAACTTATGGTGCGGAAATCAACCAAACGGATGGAATTGTTATCAAAAACACACAAATCATCAATGAGAAAGGTAAACCTTTTACAATGCGAATGGTTGACAATGTAACCTATGAAAACATTACAGATGCCAACGGAGACCAAATCACTCTATAATCTTTAATCATAATACATATAAGCCCGATAACATTATTCTGCTATCGGGCTTATATGTATGCGTAAAAGCAATTCATATTGCATGCTCTATGTGCCGTTGAAGTTCAATTATAATTAGGATTCCTCCGAATTTTGTGGTACGCCATTACCCTTTGACTTCTTCAATCTTCCACTCTTCCGTAAAGCCTCGTTAATAATCCACTGAAGCTGCCCATTGGTGCTACGAAATTCATCGGCAGCCCATTTTTCAATTGCCTCCATTGTGGCAGCATCCACTCGCAACACAAAACTTTTTATGGTATTTTCTTTTTTCGACATTCATTCTCCTTTCTGTACCCAGACAATGCTAGGGTATGACACAAGTTTCCATAAAAACATATAGAACCTTACCTTCAAATAAATAACACCCGATTTAAAGGCCTCTCAGGGAATCGTTCACAACATCAAGTAACGAATCCTATAGCAACACCATCTAAATTTAGAAAATTCATCAATGATTTAGTGTTCCAGTATTAACGACGGGTTGCGCTGCTTCATCAGCACAAAGCACTACCAGCAAATTACTTACCATTGCTGCTTTTTTCTCTTCATCCAATTCAACAATCTCCTCTTTCGACAATTTATCTAAAGCCATCTGTACCATAGAAACTGCACCTTCAACTATCTTCTCACGTGCACTAATAATTGCCGACGCTTGTTGACGACGCAACATTACTGCTGCTATTTCCGGTGCATAGGCCAAATAATTAATACGAGCTTCAAGCACCTCAATACCTGCCATTCTAAGCCGTTCATTTAATTTCTGCTCCAATTGTTCATTGATTTCTTCACCCCCTGAACGCAAAGTCAACTCACCATCTACACCTTCATTATCATCATAAGCATATTGCCCCGCTACCTGACGCAATGCAGCATCACTCTGCACGTTCACAAAGCTTTCAAAAGCATTCATGCGGTTGACCAAAGCATTACTGGAGCTCAACGTAGTACCCCCATAAGCCATTGTTTGTGCATCAATCTCAAACATCGCTTTATATGTATCTTTCAAGCGCCATACTAATACAAGTCCAATAAGAATTGGATTACCCATCTTATCATTCACCTTGATTGGCTCTACATTCAGATTTCTAGCACGCAAAGAAAGCTTTTTGGCAGTCATAAGCGGATTCACCCAAAAGAAACCTGTTTCACGAAAGGTACCTTTATACTTACCAAAAAACACCATTACTCTAGCTTCATTTGGTTCCAACATCATGTAACCACAATTTAAAAGAATCCAAAGCAACGACATTACTGTCCCCAACACACAAAGTAAGGTACTTCCAATTACAAAACACCAAACTGCAAGGCCCTCCCATACAAACAAAAATAAAAAAAGTGCCAGAAAACCATTCATCTTGAATCCCTTGTAATTCATTTCCTGTGTAGTCATATGCATTAATTTAAAGTGATATTATTTTGATATCACAAAGATATAATTAGCAGTTGAAACATACAAGAGAGATTTGATTTTTTAACAAGCCAAGAAATTTTCTTAAGATGCCAATCAAGCACCTTCAATTGTGGCAAGCCCAAGGCAGCCCGGCTGAACAGAGGATGGCGGAATGAATGAAACATCTGTGGGGCAGCGACAAACACGGGCAATAAATCCGACGGGCACATACACGGAAAAACCGTATCCTCCCACGATGGAGGGATACGGTTTCTTGTTTCCTGACGCTGCCATAATAAAAAACAAGGGAGCCCTCCGGACAATGTTCCGGAAGGCTCCCGAAAGACGGCGGCTACCTACTCTCCCACTTGCGCAGTACCATCGGCGTGGCGGGGCTTAACTTCTCTGTTCGGAATG
>JADIMG010000093.1 GCA_017694875.1 Candidatus Gallipaludibacter merdavium | reverse complement strand
AACTTATTACGCACTTTTTCTTTCCATTCCGCTTTTTGGACGGCATTGTTACGGGCATATAATGACAAAACAAACAGAAAGTTTACATCATAGTGGAATAGCAGCAGCGTGTCGCGGTCGAAGAGCCTATTCTTAAACTGCATCTTCTTGTGCTTGTTGTGCTTGCGGTCTGTTTTCTCTATACCATCGTCAGAGTAATCGAAGTGCTCATTGAGTTTTGCTGAGATAAAAAAGTTCGGAATGATATTGTAGCCTTCTGTTACGTCATCACGTAATTTTACACCAGATTCTGTTTGACGGCCATCGTTGAAAATATCCAAATTCCATTGTATCACATTCCGGGCATACGTGTATTGCTTGTAAACAGATTCCGAGCCAAGCTCATGCCCCATCTTATAATACTTGCTGTCGCCAATATAATAAGTTTGCTTGGCTTCGCTATCAATCAGACTTTGAGCTGTAAACAGATGGTCTACAATCTTGCCGTCCTCTTGTTTCTTCTCCATGCCATCGGGCAATGGGTTGTCACCGACCAATTCATCAATAATAGCCTCAAACACGACATAGAAACTCTTCACTAACAGATATTCTCTTTTCTCTGTTGTGATATATACTTGCCGAGCTTCATCGAAAAACGCAAAGCAAAGTTGCCACAGTTGAAGTGCTTTATCTGAAAAATATTTGTACTTGATTTGTCTGAGCCGTGTCTTTCCAAAACCATTGAGATATGTTTCAAACCGTTGTCCCGTAATAAGTTGGTATTGGCAGCTTATTTGTTTGGGAAATCCATAAGCATCTCCGATATAATTCAATATGGAAAAGAAAATGATGAGCAGTTCCTCGTCAAAATTTATCTGGCGTTTTTTGTTTATAGGGTTCAAATAAATTGGTTGCCCGTCTTGGATTATGGCATTGGTCGTTCCGATGGTACGCATCCAATTTATTTTGTTTAAGCCGCTGTGCATATTCTTTACGATGGTAAAGAAAAAGTTTTGGTTGTCCTTATTGAATTGTATCAGCGAAAGAAGAATATCCAAATAAGTGTTGCTCAGTCTACGCCTGCCGTTACCCACCTGCGCAATCTGAGAGTAGTAGACAATCTCCGTATCATTACGCTTGTCGTTTTTATAAACCACAATGGCACGATAAATCCATACGGCAAACTTATACAAGAAGTCACGTTCAATCGAATTGAGAGGATTGTTTTCATCAAGATTTGCCACTTCTTCCGGTCTGTATTTACCGAACACTAATTCTTTGCCGTCATCGCCTTTCAATAGGACTTTCGGAAGAATAAACACGCAATCCTTTAACAGGACATTGTAATAATATCCCACGTAGTGAATGGACACCTTTCCTTCCACGTTCTCCAATGCGTCAATGCCGTGAAGAATGTCTTTTACATCAGCTGCGTTATATTGATATTCTTCTATAAGTATGCGCATGACTTGCTAAATGGTAGTTTCTGTTATTGTAATGCCTAAATCTGCGCCATTAACAGCTTCTATAAATTCACTGACGGTATCACGCAAATTCTTGTTTTCCGGATGGTGCATCCATCCGTCTTTGTTCACCCACAATGAATTTCCGTCGGCACACTTTATCTCATAAGAGTAGTTAGCGTATCTTTGATCCATTTCATCACGCTCTTCCTTATTGCATACTATCCACGAACGCATTGAGCACTTCTTAAATGGCTTCCAGATGTCAACAACTTCTTGTGCCGACATTTCCGGATGTAACTTGACATATTCTTCAATAGCAGTATAAGGTATGGCGTTTGCCTTCGTGACATCTTTGCCATTTACTTTGATAATGATTTTAGAATCAAGATCTTCATCCATGTTTTCCTGCTGAACAGATGCTTCTAAACCCAGGTTTTTCAAGAACAATTTCACCTTTTCCTCAACCACTTTTGAATTATTGCCTTCTGCCGTATAGAATTTGTCAAATGTAAGTTTGTTCCCATCTGCATCATTGAATACTTGGTCGCAGTAGTCATAGTCTTTAAAGACATCGTTCCAAAGGTAGAATATCACTTTACCCACGAATGTTTCAGCAGAGATTACTCCATCTTTAGCTTTACAGAAGAAATAGCCTAGCTTTTTGTCTTCAGAGTTTGTAGTCCTGCCAATCAAGTCATTTATTCTTTCAACAAACTGCCACCAATCGTAATGGGTATCGCCTATGTTAATCGTCCATCCCTTATTAGCATTGGAAATTGGAATGTACGTCCAGTCCCAACGGCGCTTGAATGCACTGTCAATCGGAAACAGACTCTGGTCACTGGTGTTCATTGTTGCCCAAATATAGAGATTGTTGGGCAACAACAGCAAGTCGCCATCCAACACTTCCTTTATCACATCACGACCTTCAAACATAGCATTAATACTGTCCTTTTGTGGAATATTCAAACCTTTGAAAGCCTTTTGCAGCTGCTTTTTCATATCTGTGTCTGCCTTGATTGGATATTCAGAAAAGCCATAGTCGTTACGGTCAAGCAACTGAAACAAATCTCCGAATATCTGTGCGCAGTTGCCTCGGTTTATTTCTTCAATCACAAGAAACTGTTTCTTCGGTTCATCATTCTCTGAATCAGCATACTTTTTCCATGCGGCGATATAGGCTTGCAGGAAGGACTGCGCAACAAATTCATACACTATCTGCTCCTTATACAGTGCTTGGTTGGCTATCTTCATCGGCTCACCCAGTTCATTGCAGATAGGCAGCAAGCTCGTTGTGGGCTTGTATGCACCCACGAAGCCCGAATAGTCGGTGTCGGGGTGGAACGTCGTGCGGGTAACGTCCTCGCCCTTTGTCACCTCGTTTATAGTGTGGGATTTTCCGATGCCGGGAGCGCCATAGAAGATTTGCTGGAGAGAGACTATTGGTTTAATAACTCCCTCTATTTCTTCCAAGTCATTTTCTTTTCCATCATTAAGGTATGTAGTTGTATTTTCGACTCTTACATCAAAAATTCCATTTTCAGCTTTAGTAATGTGTAAGTCCGAATATCCACCCGCCAGATAATTCCTTATAGTAAATTTATCTTGTTGGATTACCCCTGCATGGTCTTTGTATGAAATGTCTTTAAGTAAACCGTTGAAATAAAATCTTTTGTCTACTTCTCCGTTTTTCTTTGGAACATCCTTACGCGCATTCCAAATTTGCGTTATAGTATTTACCGATATGCCATTTTCAGAAAACAATGCATCAAGAATTGACAGCTGGTCTAGAACGAATTCTTTAGAAAACGAAACAACTTTATGTATTGCAGACTGATCAAATTTTCTCGGAAGAATTGACGCAATGAAGAGCATTGCCTTTGTTAAATTTTCCTTGTCAAATCTCACAGTAATCTGCTCCCCAAAGCCTTCAAAGAACTGATATTGGTCATTGTCGAGAAACAAGTCCGTATTTTTCGCATCACCTGCATTCAATTGCCTGTAACTGGCATTTGTGTCATTTATATGTTTGACTATTTCATCCATAACATTATAGAATTATAGGTTCTTGAATATTCATGAAACAATCAGCAGGCTTTACCGATAGGTTCATGTTCAGCAACAATGTTTTGCTTCTGCTTATGTCCTGTTTGAACACACTTATGCTTTTGTTGAGTTCAGTCATATAAGCAGAGCAGTTGTTACAGATTCTGAGAATTCCGTCAGCTTCATTCATTGAGAATATCCGATAAACAGAATAGGACTCATTACATGGCATTTCATTCACGAAATTAGCTTCTTGGCTGCTGAATACAATGTTCTGGTTAAAATCGAATCGTGTTGACTTTACATCTATATATTGTTTATTGGCACGATGGTCATTCAATATAAAGTCATACGGAAGTCCTGATTCTTTACTTTTATTTAGCCATTCAAACGATGATATTCTTTGGGCACTCAGTTCTCTTTCAAGATGTGCATTAACAAGTTCTTCACCCCTTTTCCCAATAAGAGCAAGATTCCTTTTCGCTTTTTCAATATCAAATGCCTTGTATTTTTTAGAAATATCTCCTACCTCTGCAACTATTTCAATATCTTTCTGTATGTCAAGGCTAGCCTGGTTTATTTTATTGACAATGATATTTCTAAGATTTTCATATTCTATGTCATTGCCAGTGATTATTTTCACTTTGGAAGATATCAAATCTTTTATGAATCTGAAATCTTCAGATTTGTTATTTATAAGCCAGAACACAAGGTCTTTGTTATCTAGGCCAGACCATAATATATACCATTCTTCATTGGGCTTTTGAGCTGCAAACTCTCGTATTTTATGGACAATGGAATCCGAATCATTTCCTCCCAAACGGATTTTAGGACTCCTAAAAGTTCCATCGGGATTTTCTATTCTATCAAAATAGCAGTCCAACAGCTGACAGTAATTTCCATATATCAGCATCGCAGAAGTAACAACGTTATTTCCCAAGAATGTCAACACGTCATTATACAATCCTATATGGGTTTGGTTGCTTTTCACGCTTTTCCCAAGATCTGCATCGCTTAGCTTTTTTAAACCAATGCGATTTTCTATGTTAAAGAAAAAGAAGAACATATCATTCGTGTATTATATTGTTAGCTATGAGATAATACAGCACTGCATAAATTGTATTGATGCTTACTGCATTTCCAGCCTGTTTATAGAGAGAGCCATCGGCAACCCCGGCTGCTCTTCCCTTTGAGGCAAAACTTGCAGGAAAGCCCTGTAGCATAAAAGCTTCCTCTGGGGTGAGTTTCCTTATCGGCAGTTGTGCAAGCTCTTCTTTGGTCATAGTTTCAACGGGATTTATCGCACCATGTGATTCAATAAAATCTTGGCTGTAATAATTGTCCTGACAAGCACGGTGCATTTTATGCATCGTTGCAGTCAAAGGGCGGGCTATGGCCATATTTATATCTGATTTTGACTTGAATTTTGCAGAGCCATCAGCCAATAGCGTTGGTTTTATTTTATCTGACAGAAAATATTTCTGTGGAACATTCTCGCTGAGTATGTCGTTTACACTTGAATAATGAAGAACACTTAGGCCTTGATAAACACTGTCAAACAACTCAGAAATTGCATCACAGGTGAAATGCATGCCAAAATCCTGTGGTACAAACTCCGTTGTTGCGAATATCAACAACCTGTTTCTTGTTTGTGGCAGATGGAATCTTGCGGTGTTGAAAATACCGGAAAATACATTATACCCAAGATTTTCCAATTCTGTCTTTATTTTGGCAAAAGTGCGCCCCTCATCATGTGTTTTTAAGTTTTTTACATTTTCCAACAACACATATCGCGGCATTTTCACCGAAAGGATGTCTATGATACGAAAGAACATTTGGCCTCGCCCCTCATTAAACCCTGCTTGCTTACCCATCATGCTAAATGTTTGACAGGGGAAACCACCTGTCAACAGGTCAAAATCAGGAAGTTTCTCTATGTTGTTTCTGTTTGCCGTAAAAGCAACTATGTCTCCCATTGCAATTTCATTCGTATTTATATGGAAATTCATACGATACGTTTGTGTTGCTTTTGAATCGATTTCGGAATACCCAACGCAATGAAAATTCATTATACGATCTTTGGCAAGCAAATCCATTGCCCGTCTGAATCCACCTATGCCTGCAAATAATTCTAAATGTCTCATTGGATAAACTTCATTATGGCAAGACCTATGGCCTTGGCTAATTTTACAGGAACTGCATTGCCTATCTGAGCATACCACATATTTTGGGAGCCTGTGAAAACATAATCATCTGGGAATGTCTGTATTCGTGCGGCTTCCCGTGGACTTAATCCTCTTGCTTCCCATGGATGAATGTACATATTGCAATCAAACTTCATGTGCGATGTAATCGTTTTGCATATTTGCGTCTTATCTAATTTAAAGTATTTGTCTTTAAATATACCATTTCTATTTTTATATGGCATTATATCTGCAATCGATTCATGCAACGAATTAGCACCTTGTGGCAATCTGCGATATATTTCTAAATCACGTTTATTATTATACCTATTTTTGTGATTATATAGTTTGTGCAATTTCTTGTCGCCATTTATAAAATGGTAAAAATCGTTGTAGATGTATTCATAATCGCAAACGGTAAAACCAGATTCCGCACATTCGATGCCTTTCGCTCCTTTCTCTTTTTTAGATGCAAGATGCGGAAGACCTACTAATGCATCATGTAGTGTAAATGGTTTTCGCTTGAATTTGTATATTTCTTCAAATATGTCTCTTGGAGGGATGCCCATGCGATTCCCAATCATAATAAAGCGCTCCCTGTTTTGCGGCACACCAAAGTCTTGTGCTTTTAATATGGCAAAATCATATTGGTAATCAGCTCCTAGTGCAGCATTGAAGTTTTCCTTTATTTCATTTATTTTATTCATCATGCCTTTGACATTCTCCATGATGAAAAAACATGGCCTTATATGTTTTAGAAAGATAAGAAATTGCCTATAAAGATTATTCCTTGGATCATCTATTATGCGTTGTCTATTGGCCATAGAAAAGCCCTGGCAAGGAGGACCTCCACAAACCAAAGTAATATCAGATAAAAAATTCGCATATTTATCTATGTTTTTGTTAAGATCTGTAATGTCACCAACAAAATAATGTTCGTCGCTTAAATTATGATTAGCTTTATATGTATTGCAGAATTGTTCTACAATTTCATTTATAAACCATGGAGTAAAACCCGCTTGTTGTAGTCCTAAACTTAATCCGCCACAACCTGCAAACAAATCTACAAATTTATATATCTTTTGTGTCATACTAATTATTCAAACTTCATCAATAATATATATGTCGTTTGTAAACATATAATCATTTTGTTATTAGTTGATTTCAAACTTATCAAACCGTACCAAGTCCGTTAGATCAACTTCCAAGAGCTTTGCTATTTTCATTAAACTTTCAAGGTCTGGCTGACTTGTATTTGTACACCACTTAGAAACGGTAGATGGTGTGACATTCAGTTGCTCTGAAAGCCACTTGTTTGTTCATTTCTTTTCAGCCAGAATAACTTTGATTCGATTTAAGTCGTCCATACAATCTAATTTTAGGGTACAAAAGTAGTGATTTTAATTCACTTAATCGCGCGATGCAGATATTTATTATGTTTATTTATTATAATTCGGATTTTCTAAGACGATAATTTTGAGGAGTTCTTTTCCTTCTCTCGTTTCTCCTTAACCTTATCCAATCCTGGCATCTTCTTTGATACAGCACTCTCACCAGCAGGAAAGTATGCCTTGAAAACCTGGCATAAGAAGTTCACAATGTCGCTGCGCTTCTTGCCCATGTTGGAGAAAGCTGAATAAACGAAATACATGAGTTCTTGCTGGCTGCACATTTCGTTTGGCTGGACTGTGATTGAGGGCGGAAGAATCAAGTCATGTTCTGTAAATGCGTAGGCACTGGCAAGAATAGCTTTTTGTTCCTCTTCGCTGAACATCTTGATTTTCCCGGCAAACCATTCAAGTTCTCCTTTTTGAAGTGCTTGTTGTTGTTCACTCTGGCGTTCCATCAGAATGGATACTTTCTCTTGCTCATTTTCAGTAAGAGCTTCTTCAAGCACGCGGTTCTTACGCTTTAGGACATTGTACTTTTCCATACAAGCGATGGCAATGCAGAGATAACCTACGG